>DASUMN010000242.1:0-2372 GCA_036277675.1 Nitrospira sp.
ATAAAACATGCTGACAATGGGGAGCGTGAGGACCGTGCCGATGACTGTCAGAAATCCCACCACATAGGCGATCGACCGTTCAGCCATGAACCGGCGAAAGACGAACATGCCGACCAGCGTCAACGAGCTGCCGATCAACGACAGAACGGAGAGGAACTGTTGGTCGAACTTGAGTTGATCGATCATCCACCAAGTCGTGCCTGGTCCGGTACCCGGGATCGACCGGAACATGAAGACGACGACGGCCGTGCCGACAAGCGTAAGGCGTTTATCAGGCTCCAATTCCCGCACCAACCTGGTCATCAGGAACAGGACGATGCCCATGGAACCGGCAAACACGATCTCTTCCCGATAGGGAAATCCTCCCAAGCCAACCGTCAGTGTAAATAAGACAAATGCGAGGCTCCCTCCCAGAATCCACCAGTCGGGCTGTGTCTTCTCTACTGTTTGGTCGCGCACATCGACCATCTCCACGGCCTGTTTAGGCGTGAACCCTTGCCGAATGAGTTCCTCGCGATGCCGCCGCCGAAGCAGCCACGCCAACCCAAGACCCATCACGGAGACGAAGGGGATGACCAGCGCCAACAGATAAATCCGTTGATAGATCTTCACGAGTTCCGGTTGCGGCAACCCATCGGTACCGGAAAACACGTAGACGTTGACCATCGCAACGATGATGCCTCCACCGATGATCGCCACACGGCCAAGCGTCTGCATCGTCGTATGCATGAGCCTCTTGGCCTGCTCATCGAACGGCTGGCCCCGCTCATCGACGCGGGGAACGGCCTCGACGGTCATGGCATCCGCCACGGCATCTTGGATCACGTAGCCGATCGGCGCGAGCAACGTGCTGAGCACGAACCACACTTCCGCCGGCAACACCGCCGTCATGGCATCGCGGTTACCGATCAGTGCCGCCATGATGCCGAGGCTCACGGCCAATAAGGCCGCCCCCATCCCGACCAACCAGCCTTTCCAACGCCAGAGCAAATCGACGGTATGACCGATGGGCATCTTCAGCGCCCAGGGGATGCCGGCCCAGAACCCGAGCGCGGCAAGGAACGAGGCGGAGAGTCCGAGATAGTCTTTGACGAAGAAGGTGCCGACGATACCGGTCAGGCCGGAAATTCCATAGGCCACGTAGACCATGAGCGGCGGTAGATACGACAACCGCATCTCACGGCCGAGCGAGAGGATATTACGGTCAATCCAGTTGAGGAATGAATTCGTCACGAAAGTCGCGTCGGTATCGGGAATATGACCTGACGGACGGGCACTACATCACAATGCCGCCGCCTGCATGAATATTTTGCCCGGTGAGCCAGCGGGCTTCGTCGCTCACGATAAAGGCCACGACGTCGGCAATGTCTTTCGGTGTTCCCAGCCGCTTAAGCGGCGACTGCTGGATGCCGATTTGGCGATACTGATCCGTCATCATCCCGGTTTCCGTGAACCCCGGCGACACGGTATTCACCGTGATTTTTCGCGGCGCGAGTTCCTGGGCCAATCCCTTCGTATATTGCTCCAGCGCACCCTTGCTCCCGAGATACGCGGTGGCTCCAGGAAAACTCAAGTGCGTGCCGTCGGTCGAGATATTCACGATCCGCCCTCCGTCCTTGAGCACGAGCGCAGCCTCCTGCATCGCAAAGTACGGCCCCTTGGCATTCAACGCCACGATCTGGTCAAAATCCTCTTCGGTCGTCTCCGCCAGCGGTTTGGGCATGAACCGGCCGGCATTGTTCACAAGAATATCCAGCCGGCCGAACTGTTTGGCCGTCTCGCGCACCAGTCGCCGTGCCTCGGACACTTTACTCATATCCGCTTGGAACGCCACGGCCTTGCCACCCTTGGCTTGAATGCCGATGACAACCTGTTGCGCCTTCTCAGGGCTTTTGGAATGGTTCACAACGACGATCGCTCCGTCTTCCGCAAATCGTTCCGCGATCGCCCGCCCGATTCCATTCGATGCACCGGTCACGATCGCCACCTTCCCGCTCAGTGAAGCCATCTCCTGCTGTCCTCCAAATTTAGGCGCCCGTTGCCACCCTATTGGGCACTGGGCGAAAGATACTTGCGGCGGTCGAGCAGCGCACCGAGCTGCGTCCTCATGTCTTCATGGGAGAACTTACCCCGATCTCCATGCCCCGCCAGCACCCACTCGAATCGGCAGTCTCGCAATGTTTCGATCGACGCCATGAGCACCTTGGGCCGCCAGACTCGTTGCGTGGGAGCCTCCAATGTCCGTGACTGCGGATTCCACCACAGATGATCTCCTGTGAAAAGAAACTTCTCATTGTAGAGCAGCGCCATGCTGCCGGCGGTATGCCCGGGGACTGGAATGGCCTGAAACCCGTCGGCAAGTTGCCTGCGCT
>DASUMN010000243.1:0-3882 GCA_036277675.1 Nitrospira sp.
TTCCGCTTCACACAGGCTCCAAACCCGATATCGATCGTGACTTGAGTCGCATCGCTCGTGAGCTGTTGGATTGAGATCCCGTTGAGACTGTCATTGAAGGTTGACTGTGTTCCGCTGTTGAGCACGGCGATTTCATAGGACCATCGATCGGTCTTGCGTCCCCGATGAATGTTCACTCCGGTTGTATACTTTGACGGAATCGCGGCATCCAATCCGATGGGCCGGCGATACGACAGGTAATAGGTTCGGCTGTTGTCCGGCGGTGTGATCTTCAAAATCTGGGGATTCACGGTCGTCAACGGATCGCTCCCAAGCGGCGAGAGCACATACACGCCAGGCGCGGTTACAATGACTGCCCTACTCGCCAGCGTCCCGCTGTTAAACCAGCCGATCTGGTCGGAATGGACGCTATTGATTTTCCGTTTGCTGCAACAGTATCCCATCAGATCTGACGTATCACCATACTCCACATCGAAGGTCCCATCGTTGTTCGGGTCGGTTGCCGCATGGTGCCACCCAAGGTTATGGCCGAGCTCATGGGCATAGGCCAATGCGTCGTTTCTCGTCGACCAGGATCTATACACTGCGGTACTTCCATAGTTCCCAATCTGTCCCAACGCCAGCCAGCTACATCCTGAGATTTTAGCCGGCGGGACCAGGTACACGCGATGTTGGTATTGTGAGAGATTGACCCCGGCAAGCTGGGCCGCCGTATCCGCATTGTTGGAGATCGTGTAATACGCGCAGGTGTTGTCGTATGGCACCGACACCAGCACGACGTTGTCGACGCTGCCGGGAAAGTTCATTTGGGAGAATGACGATTCGTTATAGACCGTATTGACGGAGTACGAACTCCCGAACATGAGGGCGGCAGCCTGAGAGACGACCGTCGCATCATAGGGCGGCGTCGTGCCGTCATACGGAGCACCTGTCATATTCACCACCATGACGATTGCGTGGTGGGGCGTAGCGGCCGCTGCCACAGTTCCATTTGCCGAGGTCGATCCGCTCGTATCGGTGGAATCCCCCACCGCAAAGTCCGTGACATTGAGTGCATTGTGTAGCCGCCGGCCCTTGACGCGAACTTTGTCGCCGGTTCGGAGTAAGGCTTTCGGAGGCAGCTTGAAGAACAGTTGCGTCATGACTTTGGTTTTGACATCTTCCACAAAGTATTCATAGCGTGACCTGGCCGGGTCTACTTCGTCGACGTGCACTACCGACAAGATACCGTCAATTGAGACCTCGCCGTCAGACGTGTCGGTGGTCTGGCTGAACGCCGGCCAGACTGCAATACCAAGCAGTAAGCCCGCTGCCATCACTGATGCGACCAACGTCGGAACTTTTCCTTGTTTCATTATGCACATCCTCCCATTCACTGCCGATTCCTGGGATTTCAGACGCGAGCACGTTCGCATCGGTTCAACGGCTGAAATGCAAGCCAAATGCCACTCAGGATTTCACGGGGATAGGAGATTCAGCTACGGTCAGCGGGGCACTTTTGTACACACCGAAGCAACTCACACACACATGTAGGTACAGAGGTGCGTGTGAGCGTTCTGCTGCCAGATCACGCCAAGGCCTTGGCGATCGAGGGAGGACTAGTCAAATGGGCAGAGGGCCAACTGTTTGGCATGGAGTTTCTTCAGTTCCCCCTCGATGCTCGGCAACGACTCAATCGGACGTTGCGACAGGCACTCATCCATCGCCTGCAGACTCGTTCAAATCGACCGGATCAGTTAAACATCCGGGATAAAAATTCGCCGGTGGCGGATTTTAAGAGAAATCAAGGATGGGGCGTCACGGAGCGGTTGGAGACACGGATATTACACCTAAGCAATAACCCATCTAGCCATTTTAAGCGAAGAAGGACTACAATCCGCACCATAAACACTAAGAACACCGTCAACCAAAGGAGGCAATCCAATGGGCTTTCGTTGGTATAACTGGGTCGGGCTAACGATGCTGATCATTGCCGGGCTGATTTCTGAACCGGTCTTTTTAGCCGCGGATACTTCGTTCAGCGTCTTATGGCTTGTTGCAGCTGCGTGGGCCATGGTCGGCGTGATCTTAGTCCTCTGGGAAGGCGAAGAAGAGGCTGAAGCCTGATCGGCTTTGCCCCCACGTTCTTACAGCGTTCCGCTGACAACACATCAAGGTGATCTGTCTGGCCGTCGGCTTCTGACGGCCAGACCGGTTCTCTCCCTCTCACCGATTCGGTTTCAACTGTACCATGGTCCCTCGTTCCCCGCTGGCCCAGGCATGACCCGCATCGGGGAACGTGAGGCCGAAGAGTGACACATTGGCAATCGAGCCTACTTCCTGCCAGGTAAATCCCGAGTCGCTCGTCCGATAGACCATGCCCCGCTCCCCGACGATCCATCCGGTTTGAGGACCGGTGAAGCGTACGCGCAGGAGGTCAATCGGTTTGGTGCAGGTTTGCAGACAAGGTATCGTGCGATCCGTCCAATGTAGGCCGCCGTCAGTGGTCTGAAAGAGCGCACCCGCGTTGCCGACAGCCCATCCGATCATGGAGTCGGACCACTCGAAACTGAACAGCGTCACCCCGCCGAGAGAACCGTTCGCTGTCCACGTCGTGCCTCCGTCAAGCGTAACGAGCGCGGTCCCGACCGCACCCACCGCGACACCATGCTGTTCAGAGCTGAACGCCACGGCATAGAGAGTCGCGTTCGTGTGGCTGGACTGTTCATGCCAGGTAACCCCGCCGTCGTCGGTATGCAGAATCATGCCGTTACCGCCCACGATCCACCCATGCGCTGGCGTTGGAAACGAGATCCCATAGAGCGGCACTTCCGTACCAATGGTCACCGGCTTCCAGGATTCTCCCCCGTCTGTACTGGTCCGCACCGTTCCATTTGATCCGATCACCCAGCCCCGCTTGCTGTCGATAAATAGAACATTGGTCAAGAGGACGGACGTCCCGCTGACGACTTTCTTCCAACGCTTACCGCCATCGACGGTCTTAAGGATGGTGCCACCGGACCCGACGGTCCAACCGAGTTGTGGGGTATGGAACTGCAGTCCCAACAGCGTTGCTTCGGTCTTTGTCTGTTGCGGTTCGGCGGAAAGGACCGGGCTACCCGCCCATAAGTCCGCACAGGACAAGACCGTCGCAAGGCCCATGAGCAAGGCAAGGCGCATCCACCATTTCATTGGTTGGTATTCGCGTCCGGGCGGTTGGAATCGAAATATCCGGAGTCGGGCAACCCTTTGGCCTCGATCGTGAACGGCCCTGCTTCGATCGTCAGCCACTGTTTCGGTGAACAGCAGGTCCCGTCAGGAAGGACATCCCAAGAGCCCCGGCGAACGACCAGTGGCCCCGTTGCCAAGTTATCGAAAAACTCTCCTCGCCTTCCGATGCCATATAGGTTGCGATGGGGGACTCTCACGACGATCTCCGAATCGGTCCAGGATTGCACCAGCGCCGCCGCTCCATTGAATAACACTTCTGTCCGCGACACGTTGGTCACGACGGTCGCAGCGGCATCCGATTCGTTGATTTCAAGATCGGTGCGACGCTTATAGGCTTTTTGACTCAACCCCAATTCCGTATGTTCAGCGGTTTTGAGAAACGCGCCGAAGCCGGTGCCCTTGATCGTCACGAGATCGTCCAAACCGGCCGATTTCGGCGTATACGACTCGATGACCGGCGTGACCACGGTAAACTCGCCGGCATCGGTTGCGATCACGCTCCGCTCGGCACAACACAACCCGTCTGCGTTCGGACGAGTCGCGCTGCGATAAATCATTACTTTTCCGCTCTTGGCGCTATAGGGCACCCAGACATCGATCCGGTTGTCGTTCCACCGGTAGATGATGGCAGGCACGCCACCGATCTCCACGCGGTTGTCGCCCTTGTTGAAA
>DASUMN010000244.1:0-5070 GCA_036277675.1 Nitrospira sp.
AAGGGACGGTATAAGAACAGCTGGCTGGGTTATGCCTGGTCTGTCTTGAATCCCCTCGCGTTTGCGACCGTCTACTACTTTGCATTCGGCGTATTCATGCGGGTGCAGATTACCGACTATCCGCTGTTTCTCGTCGCCGGCCTCTTCCCCTGGCAATGGATCAATCATTCCATGAGTGCTGCGCCCAATATTTTTGTGGCCAATGCGACATTGCTCAAGAAAGTGAAGTTTGCCCGCCATGTGCTCGTTGCGTCGACGGTGCTCAGCGATGGTCTGCATTTCCTGATGTCGCTCCCCGTGATACTGGTGTTTCTGACTCTCTATCATGTGTCGCCGACCTGGCTCTGGCTCGTCGGAGTTCCGATGTTGACGGCCATCCAGCTTGTGATGGTCTATGGAATGAGTTTGCTCGTTGCCACACTGAATCTATTCTTTCGTGATTTGGACCGCTTGACTCTTCTCGGAATGTCGTTCCTGTTCTTCTTGACCCCGATCGCCTACACGAGTGCGATGATTCCAGCCGAGTACCAGCGGTGGGTCTACCTCAATCCGATCACGCCGATGATCGTCAATTGGCAGCAGCTGTTTCTGACCGGAACCCTCAGTGCGTCCGGTGTGCTGCTTTCCGCGGCGATGGCGGGCGTGATGGCCGGGATCGGTTACGCCACCTACGCGAAATTGGCTCCGAAGTTTGCGGAAGTCATATGACCGTCATTCGTTTTGATTGCGTGTCTAAGTCCTACCCGCGTTATCTGCATGTCAGGCGGGGACTCAAGGCCTCACTGCTGAGCTTGGGGCGTACCGTGGAGGAAGCCAGACATCAGAAGATCCCAGCCTTGCAGAATGTGTCGTTCGACATCGGCCAAGGAGAGACGGTCGGCGTCATCGGATCGAATGGATCAGGCAAGAGCACCGCGCTGGCTTTGATGGCCGGAGTGCTGGCGTCTGAAACGGGAAGTGTGACCGTCGAAGGGCGTGTCTGCCCTCTCCTGGAACTGGGAGCTGGATTCCACTACGACTTGACGGGACGGGAAAACATCATCTTGAACGGAGTGCTGCTCGGTTTGACCAGGAGAGAAGTCGCGTTGAAGCTGCCTGAGATAGTCGCGTTTAGCGAGCTCGACGAGTTTCTCGACCAGCCCGTCAGGACCTATTCGAGCGGTATGGTGGCCAGGCTTGGATTTTCGATCGCTGTGCATCTGGAGCCCGACATTCTGCTGATCGACGAAATCCTTGCAGTAGGCGACCTGCATTTCCAGGCCAAGTGTCGAGACAAAATGAAGTGGTTCAAGAACCGGAAGACCACCATTGTCATTGTCTCTCATTCTACCGGAGACATTCGAAGCCTCTGTGATCGTGTCTTGTGGCTGGACCGTGGCAAGTTGGTGGGACAAGGCGCGGTGAGCGACATTCTCCCGCTGTACGAGGAGGCGCAGCGCGCACGGGCGCAGGGTATGGTCTCCTGCCGGTAGCACCACACGAGCGCTGATGCCTACACAATCACCAGATAGGTTGCTGGCCGGACAAACTCAGGATACCCGAGAGGGCGTCGATGTTCTCGCGCCGGTACCTGCCAAGATTCGGACCATCTGGGCCTCCTCGGAAAACGCCGACATTGTGACTCGGTTGCGGAACGCGCCGCTTGGGCAGCTCTACAGGGAGCGGCTGAAGCAGTATACGGTCATTCGCGGCGTCGCTCGATGGATGTGGTGGAACTTGTTTCCGCTGTATGTGCGATTGTCCGTCTGGATAAAAAAACGATACCCGCTGGTTGCATTGCGCGAATATGTCGCGAGCCACGGGGCGCAGTCCTTCACGCTCGTCGGAGAAGAGCTCGTAAAGCGGAGCGCACCCCTGGTTTATCCAGCCGCCGATGCTGACTACATTGGGGATGCTCCGGATTCATACCCATTCCCCGACATCTTCGTCGCCACCATAACTAATGGGACCGCAATGGGCGGGACTAATCTTCTTCTGGCAGACGGCCAGGTCATCTGTCACGACCTCTTAGATACTCAACGTGATTCGACGGCCGAGGAAATGCATGGCCGTGCGCTTATCTCACCTTCGTCGAAGCAGATCCGGCTCGTCTTCCGTGACAAGAACCCCCAGTCTGTTCCTCGGGCGGCAGTGTTCGTCGATGCGTGCGCGTCGAACTATGCCCATTGGATGACGGAAGTATTGCCTCGGGTGGCCGTATTCTGCGCCGAGGAGCGGTTTTGTGACGTGCCTCTTGTGATCAACGAAGGACTCCATCCCAACATTATGGAATCATTGTTACAGGTGACGGGACCCGACCGACAGCTGATCATCTTGCCCGTCGGAAAGTCGCTTGCAATCGGCGAAATGCATGTAACGTCGGTTGCCGGATATGTGCCGTTCGAGCGGCGCCACAAGGGGCCGTCTGGACACTCACATGGACTATTCAGTTCCAGGGCGCTCGCCCTCGTTCGGGAGCGAGTGACCGCCTCCATTCAAGGCGAGGAGGCACAGGTATGGCCTGAAAAACTCTATTTACGCCGGAATTCCGGCGTCAGACGGCTTGCCAATGCCGGAAAAATCGAACGAGTCTTGGCGGACCATGGTTATGCGATCGTGGAACCTGACACGCTGACCTTTTCACAACAGGTGCAGTATGTATCCCATGCGAAGGTGGTTGTGGCACCGACCGGCGCAGGTGTTGCCAATACGATTTTTTGTCGATCAGGAACGCACGTGGCCATCCTGATCTCGAAATGTAAGGGCTTGGCGTATCAATATTGGCCCAACATGCTGACGCCTTTGGGTGTGCGTCTCAGCTATGTCCTAGGTGAAATCGTGGACAACCATGCGTATGGCGTGCATGGGGATTTTCAGGTCGATAGAAGCTATTTGATGGATTTTCTTGAGAATGTTGAACACAATATATCGAAAAGAAACCTTGAAGGTGTGTCGGCACTGAAACAACCGGGTGTCCAAGGACTTGTGGCGTGAGGAGAGGATGAACGTTTCCGGATACGAGGCGCAGACAGTGCTTTTTGCAGCACGTCCGTCCCGCCTCGCGCTGCAGCAATTGGAATTGGAGGGCGATCGTTCGCGTGTTGTCACGGTTAACGTCTGGCGCAATCATGCGATCGAATCCGTCGTCACAGCGACGATACCCTACATGGCGAGGGTGGGGTGTATCGCTGACTTTCGTCTCAGTGATTATGACGATACGTTGATGTTCACGGGGCATCGGCAGGCTGATTTAGAGTTGGTGTGGGTGGACAGCGGCCGTTATCTCACGAGTACTCCGTTCGCCGATTGGGCACGCTGGTTGGCGGGGCGTGTCGCGGCATTGCGGGGCGTAAGCTCCGCACCCGTGATTATCGCCACCTGGTTGGCCGATGCGGCTCAAGAGGCGGAACTCATGGCACGCCTGGGTACGGTTCCTGGGGTTTTTCTGGCAGATCTTCAGGCGGCTTGCAATGAAGCCACGACGACACTGATCGATTCTCGTACCGCAGCTCTTGCGGGAACACCTTTGGGCAATGCGGCGCAATTGGTCGTGGCCCGCAAGCTGGCTTGTCATTGGATTCCTGCTGCAATTTGGCCACCGATCAAGGTAGTTGCCGTTGATCTTGACAATACGCTCCACAGCGGAGTGTTGGGAGAGGATGGCCTTGGGGGTGTGAGCCTGACACCAGCCCATCAAGCCCTTCAGCGCTTCCTCAAAGCTCAGCGGGAGCGGGGTGTGTTCCTTGCGTTGGTGTCTCGTAACGAGGCGAGCGACGTCCAGGCGCTGTTCACCGTGCGTGAGGACTATCCGCTGCGATGGGAGGATTTTTCCGCCACAGAGGTGTCCTGGGGAGACAAAGCGGAAAGTCTGAGCCGTATCGCCAAGGCCTTGAGGGTCGCACCAGATTCGATGCTTTTTGTGGATGACAACCCAGGGGAACTTGCCAGCGTTGTGTCGCGTTTGCCGCAGGTCCACACCGTGTACGCTGGGTCAGACCCGGCAGAGACGCAACGAGCCATCGAGTATTACCCGGGCCTTTGGCGATGGAAAATTGAACGCGACGACGCGAAACGTATTGAAGACCTAAAGGCAAATGCGGAGCGCGAACAACTGTTGGCAGAGACCGTGAATCCGTCGGAATACTTTCACAACCTCCATGTGTCGATCGCGCTGCGAGTCAATCCATCCGACCTGCTCGGTCGCCTGTCTGACCTATGCGGAAAGACCAATCAATTCAACCTGGCATTGCGCCGCTTAAATCAAGCCGAGTTGGCCGCTCGATTGGGGCATGCGGATGATTGTGTCGTGAGCATGCAGTTGACCGATCGACTGTCCGACAGCGGCGTGATCGGGGTGGTTGTGGGGCATCGCGAAGGTGAACGACTGATTATAGAAGAATTGTGTGTCAGCTGCCGGGCGATGGGGCGACACCTAGAGGATGCGTTAATCTTACCGGCTATTTGCCGCATGCCTTGTTCCGCCGGTTGTCGTGAAGTGGTCTTCCAGGTTGCGCATGGCTCGCGCAATCAGCCGGCCCTCGACTGGCTCGCGCGGATCGCCGACTTGAACGGCAGACCAGCTCCAGGGGTGTGCGCTGTCGATGCTGATCGGCTCAGGCAGTTCCCGCATCCACAGGGCATCACCTATGTGCAGGACTGAAGAGCCCATGGATCGTCAACGCGTCGAGCATACCGTACGGTCAGTGTTGACGGTCGTGTTGAAAGAGCCGCTCAACGGCGCCGACGTGACGCGGCAGAATACAGCGAGCTGGGATTCGCTCAAACATATCGAGATCATGTTTGCGCTCGAAGACGAACTGGAGACCCAGTTCTTGGAGGAGGAGCTGGCGGCGCTTGACAGTGTGAAGAAAATTGTCGATGCCGTCTTGTCCAAGCATGCGGCATAGTATGTGCCTCGAAGGATATGCATTCCGGCTTCGCCCGGTTACGGATCAGGACGCGGGATTTGTGGTCGAACTCCGCAACACCCCTGGCTTGAATCAGTATCTGCACGCAGGGGCAACAGGGGTGGAGGAGCAGCTGGCCTGGCAGGCACGGTATTACGATCGCACGGATTCGTATTACTTCATG
>DASUMN010000245.1:0-10032 GCA_036277675.1 Nitrospira sp.
ACATAGCCCAACCCGATCCCCTTCTGTAAGCGTGGCGACAGATTCCCGCTGGTTACCTCTCCGATCGGCTGACACGACGAGGCATCCACGATTCGGCATCCGTGACGCGGCACGCCTTTCTCCAACAGCTCAAAGGCGATGAGCCGTCGCTGAGTTCCGACCCGCTGTTGTTCGGCCAATGCCTGACTTCCCACGAACGCGCCCTTTGTGAAGTTGACAGTCCATTCGACTCCGGCGTCCAGCGGAGTGGTCTGCTCATCGATATCGTTTCCGTACAGCAGGTAGGCCATTTCCAAGCGGAGCAAGTCTCTTGCTCCCAAACCGGCTGGTTTGAGGCCATGCACCCCACCGGCTTTGACAATCCGCTCCCAGACCATGCCAGCCTGTTCCGCCGAAACATTCAGCTCGTAGCCGAGTTCCCCGGTATAGCCCGTTCGGGCCACGAAGCACGAGAGGCCTGACAGCGTGGCCTCACACGTATGATGGAGCTTGAGCGTGCCGACCTGTTCGACACCCAGATCCAAAAGAATCGCCCGCGAAGCCGGGCCCTGGACGGCTATTTGCGCCAAGGCAGCAGAGCGGTCTTCGATTCGGCATGCATCCGCGGCACTGTGCGCGGCAGTGATCCCTTCGACTATCTTCGTCCGGTTCGACGCGTTCACACAGAGCAAAAACTCGATCTCACCGGTCCGGTACACGAAGATATCGTCTTTGATCCCTCCCTGTTCGTTGCAGACCATCGAATACTGGGCCTGACCGACGGCCAGTTTGGCCACATCGTTGGTCGTGACTCGTTGCAGAAAGGACATGCTGCTTGGCCCGGTCACCAGGATCCGCCCCATATGGCTCACGTCAAAAATCCCGGCTGTGCTCCGGACCGTCTGGTACTCGTCCACCACCCCGCTGTATTGAATGGGCATTTCCCAGCCGGCGAAATCAACCAGCTTGGCACCGGCGGCACGATGTTGGCCGATGAGAGGGGTTTGTTGCACGGTTGGGCTACCGTACTCCGAGCAATTCCACGTCAAAAATCAACGTGGCGTTGGGTGGAATGACTCCGCCGGCGCCGCGCGATCCGTACCCCAGCTCGGATGGGATCGTGAGTTTGCGCTTGCCCCCCACTTTCATCCCCTGGACCCCCTCGTCCCAGCCTTTAATCACGCGCCCGGCCCCAAGGGGAAACGAAAAGGGCTGTCCACGATCGACGGAACTATCGAACTTTTTCCCGTTCTCCAACCAGCCGGTGTAATGGACGCTCACGGTCTTGCCGGCCACGGCCGTGTCTCCCGTGCCGACCACCTGATCGAGATATTTGAGCCCGGATGGCATTGTGACTTCCTGATTGTTCTCGGCCATGGAACCTCCTACTCCAAAAAATGATGTCAGGACCAACATTGCGATGAGTGCGACACGATAGAGTGACGTCATATGATCTCCTCCCCACGCTCTATGGCATGGCCCGAGGCGGCTCGGTCAACCCGGATAGGCTACCGATCTCGCTCGGCGAAGAGCGCCATGCTCGCTGTGTACCCGTGCAAGAAATTCCGCCCGCCGACCGGTCCGATCTCGCCTTGCGCGAAAAATCCCGCAAGGGGGATTGCGCCAAGCCGTTCCGCCGTGGCCGTCGCATCGTGATGCGGTCGTCCGAACAGACCCTGCCCCCTGCCGCAACAACTGAACAGGAGAGCTCCGAGGGGAGGATGCCGATGCGCGGCTCGGTCGGTGGCCAGCAATACGTTCAAATCTTCGCTGGCTGATCGCGCATCACGAAGCTGAAATTGCACGGTTTGCCCTTCTTGCACGATGTCGCCGACGGCGACCGCTCCGGTTGTTTGGTCGGCGCCGACCAGATTTCGGACGAGAAAATCCCCTCGCTCGAACCGATCGCGATGTTCGTCAATGGCGATGCCGATATGCAACGCTCGATGGGCATGACGCCGGTCCTCCTCCGGCAAGGACTCGAACACCGCCTGCAGCCGTTCCAGAGCCGGGACACCGCCAAGCTCATGAATGAGATTGTGCTCGGCTTTGGTCACGACGAATCGGTCGCCGATCAGCCGGCAGCCCTGTGAAATGACCGGGCGGATGTCCACAGGACCCGACACCCGTACCCCCACCAACCCACCTGTCAGGACCTCATTGTGGAAAATCAGCCGATTCTCACCCACTCGATGTCCCCCGCCGGCGAGCCCCCCGATGGCTTTGACTCCTGGATAGCGTTCATCGAGCAGGCTCAGCACTTCTTGTACAGGGGTGGTAAACGGATCGGCCAATACGAGCAACGAGGCATCTTCCCCGTTGAAAGCGGGCCAGTCGGACAGCCGAAACTGGTCCTGTGTCGGCGAGAAGGACGCTCGAATCGGGTCCAACATCACATCCGGCAGAGATGCAGCCCAGAGTGTCACCGCCGGAGTCGTTTCCAGCTCCTCGCCGCCCGCAATGATGCCTTCCCCGCTGCATCCGAGGAGGAACCGGGGGCGAAGCACCTGGCTGATCGACGCTGTGAGCACGTCGGCTCTCACGGCATGGTGCGCCGAGAAAAACAGGCAGGCCAGGTCGATCGGTGCCGGGCCAAGCTTGGCCTGGATTTCATCGGCCAGATTGCCAGCCGCTTTCCCCGTATCGGATTCTGTAGACAAGGCTGCCGCAAAGCGTAGGGCAATGGTCTGAGACGACGATGGAGGGGAGAAGCTCGGCATAGATGCGCAAAGACTGATTTGTGGGGTCAGACGCCCGGGTCCATTCGTTGGGGCCGGTCCTGTGACAATTTCTTGTAGTAACGCCACAGATAGGAATGGTAGTCATCGAGTTGCGCCAAGAGGTAATGTAGCTCGGTGGGGTCTTCGGTCTCCAGCGCACGGGTCATGCGGGTCTTGAGAAATTCAGCAAAGGCTTCAGTTTTCTCCACTGCCGTCAACAGGCGCAACCCACCGCCGATTTGATATTCGTTCACCGGTTCCTTCTCCTCACAGGTTGGCTGAAGAATAACGAGGGAGCCGTCATAATTGCAAGCGCCTACAGTTCCTACGAGCACACGTCTCGTGCGACATCATCGCTCAATTCCGAACCGAGCCGGACAAGAAACCTTTCACCCGATGGAGATCAATCGCTTCAACCCGGTGCCCGTCCCTGCCGACAATGGTGGTTGCCATCGTGAGGGCGTTTAGGACCGCTTCTTCCGTCGCTTCAACCGTGGCAGAGATGAGCGGATTCAGATGGGTATCGGCAAGATGGGTCAGGGCATAGGTGGGATCTTTCGGGTAATGGGGGATCACGTTGGCGGTCGAAAAGGCCAGGACGAAGTCGCCGCTCCCGTGACGGGCCGTGGAACCGGTCCTGGCCAGACCAAGTGTGGCGCGCTTAGCGAGTCTGGTCAGTTGCCGGGCATCCAGCGGGGCGTCGGTTGCGACAATGATAATGATGGACCCCTCGTTCTGGCCTGGCGAAAGGGCTTCGGAGACTTGAGCCGGCGGCTCGTAGAGCCTCCCCACCGGCACACCGGCGACGACGAGTTCAGGCCGTCTGCCATGGTTGGCATTGACCAATACGCCGATGGTATAGCCGCCTTCTTTCCCCGGTAATTTTCTGGAGGCTGTGCCGATCCCGCCCTTGAATCCGTAGGATACCATGCCGGTGCCTGCGCCAACCGTCCCTTCTTTCACTGGGCCGCCACTCGCGCCGTCGAGCGCGGCGATCACATCCTGCTCGGAGACGTGACGGCCTTGGATGTCGTTCAGCCGTCCGTCGTCGCACTCCGCCACAACCGGCGTGAGGGTATCGTCGGTAATGCCAATCTCGGGATATCGCTGGATCATCCAACTCATCACACCGTTCGCGACACGTGGAACGTTCAGCGTGTTCGTGAGGGCAATCGGATATTCCAGGAATCCGGATTCTGCGACCCACGAGAGTCCGGTCATCTCGCCCGTCCCATTCAAGACGAACGAACCGGCCGGCACTTTCTTCTGCCAGACATCCTCTCGGGGAATGATCACCGTCACCCCCGTTCTGATCGGCCCCTCTCCCGGTTTGAGTGCCCCGTCTCCTCGTATGAGTGTCTGATGCCCAACCTTCACTCCGGCCACGTCGGTGATGGCATTGAGCGGACCTGTTGGATAATTGCCGATGACGATGCCGAGGTTTCTGATTCGCTGGCGCTCTTGTGTGGATTCTGCTGCAGCCGTAGAAAAACAGCCGCTCAGTAACGCTGCCATACAAGAGCACAGCGCGACTTGTGCTGCGTGCCGGGAGCTAGACTTCATGCGTGCTGCCGTGATGGGGAATCCGCACGTCGATCTTCGGGTGTTCCGCCTGGATCGCCGCACCCAGAGAGAGAGCCTGCTTTTCTTCGCCGTGCACGATGAAGATAGTACTGGGCAGTGGATCAATAGCTCGCACATAGGCCAGTAGATCATTGCGGTCGGCATGGGCCGACATGCCGTTGAATTTGACGATCTGCGCACGCCGTGGTGTCGGAACACCGAAGATCGGGACGACGTCCCAGCCTTCGACAAGCTTGCGGCCCAACGTATGTTCCGCTTGAAAGCCGACAAAGACGATGACGTTCGCTTCGTCTTGGATCGCATGCTTCAGATGGTGGATGACCCGACCGCCTTCGCACATGCCCGATGAGGAAATGATGACACAGGGTCCACGCATCGCGTTCAGCCGCTTACTTTCTTCCGGAGAAGAGACGAAGTGGATGTAGCGGGAGGCGAACACGTCGCCGCCGGACGAGAACGTTTTCATGGTTTCGTCGTCATAACACTCAGGATGCCGATTGAAGACCTCCGTGGCTTTGCCAGCCAGTGGCGAATCGATATAAATCGGAATGGGATCGACGCGCCCTTCCCCCACCAATTCTTTGATCCGCATGACCAGTTCCTGTGTGCGGCCTACGGCGAAGGCCGGGACGATGATCTTGCTCTTGTGTTCTCGCGCATGCGCAATCAAGTCCTGGGCTTTCTTCTTCATTTCCTCGCCGGCTTGTTCGTGGAAACGGTCGCCATAGGTGGATTCCAGAATGAGCACGTCGCAGGGTGGCGGAGGCTCGGGGTCGCGAAGGATGGGCATATGGGATCGCCCCAAGTCTCCACTGAACAACACGGTGGTGGTATTCCCACGCGCCGCATACTTCACGCGGACGGCGGCCGATCCCAGGATATGCCCGGCGTCATGAAACGACGCCGTGACTCGAGGCGCGAGCTTCAGCTGATCGCCATAGCGCCCACCCTCAAATCGTCGGACGATCTTCCGCACATCATCGCCGTCGTACAATGGTTGAATACAGGTCTTCCCGCGTCTGCGCTCTTGTTTGTTGACATACCGACAGTCGGATTCCTGCACACGAGCCGAGTCTTCGAGCATGATGCCCGCGAGATCGGCCGATGCCTTGGTAAGATAGACCTTCCCCGAAAACCCCTGTCTCGGCAACACGGGCAAGGCACCGGAATGGTCGATATGCGCATGCGAGAGGAGGACCGCTCCCAGGGACTTCGGTTCGAACCCAAAATCGCGATTTCGTCGAGCCGCTTCATCCCGTCGCCCTTGAAAGAGTCCACAATCAAGCAGCAGCCGGAAGCCCGGGACTTCCAACAGATGCCGACTGCCGGTGACTGAACGAGCGGCGCCATAGAACGAGAGTTTCATGGGGGCAGTACTCCACTGTGGCATGCGATCAGGTCCCAGGCTCCCTGGGCCGTTTCGGCATAGTGAAATAACTTCAAGTCAGCGGGCGAGATCAGTCCGTTATCCACCAACCACTGCCAGTTGATGAGGTTCTCCCAAAACTCACGGCCCACCAACACAACCATCACTTGGTCGGTCTTGCCGGTTTGCAACAGCGTCAGGGTTTCAAACAGTTCGTCAAGCGTCCCGAATCCACCAGGAAAGGCGACCAGCGCCTTGGCGCGGATCAGGAAATGCATTTTTCTGATTGCGAAATAACGAAACTGGAAACTGAGCGCCGGGGTGATGTAGGGATTGGGATGCTGTTCGTGAGGCAACGTGATGTTGAGGCCGATCGATTTGGCCAGGACATCCGCCGCCCCCCGGTTCGCAGCCTCCATGATGCCGGGCCCCCCGCCGGTGACGACCACGTAATCGCAACGGCCGTCGACTTGGCACGTTGACGAGACCAGCCGCCCAAACTCGCGAGCCACGTCGTAGTACTTCGAGAGAGCGACTTGCCGCCGCGCGATAGCTGCCTTGCGTTGGATGGCTGGATCGTCTGGAGTTCGCGCCACTTCGGCTTCGGCCTCCCGCAATGCCTGCTCCATGGCCTCCGGTTCATGGATTCTCGCGCTACCGAAGACGACGATCGTCGAGTGAATCTGCTCCTCGCGTTGGATTAACTCAGGTTTCAACAACTCGAGCCCGATCCGAATCGGCCGTAGCTCGTCCCGTTCGAGAAATTCCGAATCCTTGAACGCGTGGATGTAGGAAGAATGCGTGGCGTCGGTTGGTTGATGCGAAGCGTGATCAGAGGAATCCGGCCCCATGGCCTGCCATTATAGCGAGGCAGGCGGCCGGCGGCAATTGCGACCGGCGCCCATCCACCCACTCTCAAGGCTAGAACGGCCAGAATTCGAAGAAGGCATGTTCATCCACTTTCCCAAATGCATAGGACCGAACGATCAATCGGTCGTCACAGATCACGAGAAAGCGTTCGACATTGATGCCGGTTCCAGAGAGAGTCATCGACGGCGAGACAGGCGATACGACTTTGAATACATGCCCAAAATCCAATGACGAGGAGCGTGTGGTGCTCCACTTGAATTCCGCAATGAACTGACCGGTCGTTGTGACGATATCCTCAGGAGCCCCCAGTCGATCGACAACCTCTTGCAAAGTGGTCTCGCCGGGCTTGATGAAGATGAGTGCCCCGCCGGCGATGGGCTCGTTGAAATTCACCCGTCGTACCGAACAGCTGGATAGCGTCAGGCAAAGAATCAGCGCAATAACGGCGTGACGCCAGCCCCACGGTCTCACGTGACTATTTCCCCCATGGACGCAAGGTAAACTCCACCGTGTCCGTGCGCTTGCCAAACACAATGTCCTGGACAATTCCTCCTTTGTCCAGAAAAACATAGAGGTTATCGCTCTTCACATTGAATGTGATGATGTTCAGCAACCCCAGCAAGAGGGCTGGCGATTTGGCGTCGTAATAGTAATACTGGAATATTTCTTTGTCGTTCCCCTGAATGACACGGTCTGGCGCCCCAAGAAGCACCACCACTTGATCACGGTCGGTGGTCCCCTTTTGGAGTTGTTTGAGACTTTCTTCTTCGATGGGATTGCCGACTCTCCATCGGCTGACGATACAACCTTGGAGGAGGAGACCGAGCGCAAGAATGATCGCGATGGATCGCACGAATTTCATGACCGCTCCTTTGTTTTGCGATTGGGCCTAGAGGATGGCCGCGCCTCTAACACAAAATCCTGTTCAAAGACCCTGTATCCCGAGGGGGCTAGTCCAACGCGCTGGTAGACACTCTGGGCCGCCTGGTTGTCTTGCTCGACGTACAGTCTGATCCCGCACACGGTTGGATCAGCCTTGGCCTTCGCAGCAATATGGTGATGCATGGACCGATAGACACCTCGTCGTCGCCACGCAGGATCGACATACACGCTCTGTACCCACCAGAAGGTCCCATTGCGCCAGTCGCTCCATTCGAACGTGATCATCAATTGGCCAACCGGTCTGCGCGAACTGCCTTCATTATGCTCAGCAACAATAAAGAACCCCCGATCAGCTGCGGCCAACAGGGCTCGAGTCCCTTTGCGAAGTCTGGCGAGATTGAGTACTCGGCCTTCCGTTTCCCGTGCCATAGCGGCGCTAAAGTTGACGAGGACCTCGGCATCCTGCGGCCCTGCCAGTCTGACGTGGATGCGAGGGGTAAAAGACATAGGGGGGCTTTAGGGATGGGAGTGCGGTGCATTGAGCCAGCCGGTTCGTGCCTTATAGAATCCCGCAGAAAATTCCAATTTCATCGCGTCTTCCGGTGGCAGGTTGATCGGGTGCACGTGCTGTTCCGGAATGAAGGCGAGGTAGCCTGTGAAGGGATGGATAGCTGTCGGCACAAACACCATCAGCAGGTTGGCAGCCGGCACGATTTGGATGGCATTGGGCGCCGCGCCCATGACGAAACCAAGGGCCCACAATCCGTCACGGGGAAAGGGAAAAGCCACGACGGTGCTTTTGCCGAACCGGGAACGGAAATTCAGGACATCTGTCATGCCTTTTAAGGTCAGATAGATACTCTGGACGAGAGGTATTCGCTCAAGACGCTCCTCTAAGCGTTTCATCAGGCGTTCACCGATCACATGGTCGGTCACGATGCCACTGATGATGAGAAGACAGAGGAGAAGCAACAATCCTATTCCGGGAATGGGATCCGACATGTAGCTGCCCACGACGTTATCGAGGGCGGTAAACAGTGTCCAGAGAATCAGGACGGTCGCCCACGTAGGGACTAGGATCGCGATTCCTGCGAGAAAGGTTTTCCAGAGCGTCGTGGTCATAGCGAGGTATGAGGTGTGAGAGGAGTGTACCAGACTTGAGGCACGCAAAGGGAGGAATGTGCAAAACTTGGCTTGCTCTCCAGAGGGCCGTACCTTATTATCGCTTAGGTGGCAGTCACTGTGTCGTGCATAGATGGATAATGGCGAAGGAAGGACTGGTACGAACATGATCGATAAGGAGCTTCTCGCGATTCTCTGCTGCCCTGAAACGAAGCAAGCTGTGACGTTTGCGGATTCCATCCTAGTCGGCAAACTTAATGAGGCAGCGGCACGAGGGGGGCTAAAAAACAAGGGGAATAAGCCTGTCTCGGAACAGATGGATGGGGGCTTAATCCGCGCAGATCAGACCATTCTGTATCCGATCAGAGAAGGGATTCCGGTGATGTTAATTGAAGAAGGGATTCCGCTCGATCAAGTCGGTTAGGTCAGCACCCACTCCTCTCCTCTTTCATTCCTTGGCTCACCAAACGCTTGAATGTGCGTTCCCACCACAGCCGAGGAACCTACGGCGTCAGGCTTTCTATGGACTTAGGATCTGCCCTTTGCCATGCGGGTTGTCGGTTTTTGAACCAGTGGACGTCCCGCATTGCATACAGAGATATTCGTAAAGATTGCCGCTCGGAAGCACGAGGAGGAGCCGTTCTCTGGTCGGGGTGGCCACTTTGCACCGTGGGCAGTAGAGAAGGGAGGCATTCAGGGATCGAAACTGCTCCTGTCGGGCGTCTGCGGCAGGGTGATTCCGGTTCTTGTTCGAGGACACGCGCTGGGTAGTCGGTAACCAAGAAGGGACGGCTTTTCTAGACGGTGAGGGCATGGGGGATTTTATTGAGAACGGTCAGAGAGGGTCAAGGCCTAACCTCCCCATCCCAAACCTGTTTTGGGCTGCAAGCCCTCATCGGTCATGGTCGTGAAGATGTGGAAGGCGGCTGTCGGCTAGACAGCGGTCTTGGCGGATTCGATCTCTGTGGCAGTGATCAGACTAGAGAGGTAATCAGCAACGAAATTCAACGCTTCCTCTCGGCCATCGGCTCGACGTCCCTTTTCACGACGTTGCACGGATAATTCGTGCTCCAGATCTGATTTCACCTCACCCAATACTCGTTGAAGTGACGACGGAGTGAGGTTCGCATCCATGTCCTCAAGCTCTTGGCAACGGTCAAGGACCCAATTGAGGCCTTCAATCCTTCCGGCGTAGTGTTCCTGTTCGGCAGTGTCGATGCGGGCCATGGCTGTCGCAAAGGTTTGTGCTTCGTAGATTAAATTGTAGAAACTCGTCACGGCTCGCTGCAACGATGGATTCATAATGCTCCTTGTCTCTTTTTCAAGATTTTTCTAATTATACATGAGTCTGCGGAGACGACAAGGAATATTTTCGCGCTAGGTAAAGAGCAGGGAATCGAATTCGTTCATGAATCCGTAATAGAGGGGGGCAAAGTCTTTCAGGCACTCTGGGCTCGTTTCCTTTAAGCGCTTAAAAAAGAAGACTTGCGCTTTTGGTTCGATTTGCTC
>DASUMN010000246.1:0-5901 GCA_036277675.1 Nitrospira sp.
TTCGCCGCGCAACGCGTCGAGTCTGAGTCGCAGATCCACTGGCTTCGTGGACGACGGCCCCCGGAGTAGATCGCGCTCACCGAGCAGCGCGGCAAGATCGCAGGCCAAACCGGCGCACTGCATTGGGACGGCTCGCAACAGCATATGGGAAAGGCGTGGATGCAGCGGAAATTCCGCCATCCGCGCGCCGTGCGAGGTAATTCGGCCTGCTGCATCCAATGCGCCAAGGCGAACCAACAAGTCTCGGGCCTGCGCCACCGGTCCGGCAGGAGGTGGACTCAGCCAGGACAATTCCAATGGATCGGCTGTTCCCCAATGCGCCAAGTCCAGCAGGAGCGGGGCGAGGTCTGCATGGAGGATCTCCGGCGGCCGCCGCGGAGCGAGCGCCCGCTGTTGCTTTTCCGTCCAGAGCCGATAACAAAAGCCCGGCTCGGTCCGGCCCGCTCGGCCCCGGCGCTGTTCAGCGGAGTCTTGTGTGATCTGGATGGTCTCCAATCGAGTGAGGCCGGAACGGAGATCGAATCGTGGAACACGGAGAAGGCCGGCGTCGATCACAATGCGAACGCCGTCAATTGTCAGGCTGGTTTCCGCAATCGATGTGGCCAACACCACCTTTCTCGTGCCGGGCGGGGCCGGCGCAATCGCGGCATCCTGTGTCTGCTGTGGCAAGTCGCCGTGAAGGGGCAGGATGTGAATGGCCGGTCCCAGGTCGGCGTCGAGCAACATGCGTTCGATGCGACGAATCTCCGCCATGCCGGGTAAGAACACGAGGAGGCTGCCCTGGTCACGGGCAAGCGCGCGGCGCACGGTGTGTGTCACGGCCGTGTCGAGGCGGCCAGTAAGAGGTTGATCCAGATAACAGGTCTCGACAGGGAACATCCGGCCCTCGCACCGGATTGTCGGAGCCTGCTGCAACAATTCGCCGACTGGTCCGCAGTCCAACGTGGCGGACATCACCAAGAGGCGGAGATCCGGACGGAACAGTTTCTGGGTTTCGAGCGCAAGGGCCAAGCCCATGTCGGTTTGCAGGCTGCGCTCATGGAATTCATCGAAGATCACCGCCGCATAGGCAGCCAATGCCGGATCGTGCTGAAGCAGCCTGGTCATAACGCCGTCCGTGACCACCTCGATTCGTGTCAAGGGTCCCACCTTGGTATCCAGACGCATTCGATAGCCGACGGTGGCGCCGACAGGTTCTTGGAGTGTGGTTGCCATACGGTGAGCGGCGGCCCGGGCTGCGAGTCGGCGAGGTTCGAGCAGGAGCACTTTTCTGCTCTGGACCCAAGGCTGGTCGAAGAGCGCCAAGGGCACGCGCGTCGTTTTGCCGGCCCCGGGCGGGGCCGTAAGGAGGGCGTTGCGTCCGTTCGCAAGTGCGTCGCACAACGCGGGCAACACATCTTCTATTGGCAGGCGGGACATGGTAGGGTTTGCCTTCATGGGCGGACTGTAACAGACTTGCGACGGCAGCACCACGGACGAGGAGTGCAATGGCCATGTATCACTGGACAAAGGATAAACCGACCGGGCCAGGCTGGTACTGGTTTCGTGGGGAAGCGCACGAGGCCGATCCCTTTATTGTACAAGTGGACACCATCGGCCAATTTCAGTGGCCGGATGGAGGGTTCCAGGAAGTCACGCTGGCCAAGGGAGAGTGGGCCGGCCCGATCGAAGAGCCTGTCGTATAGCCCTCGTGTGAGTGGCCTATCCTGCCGTATTCAGCTTGATGAACCGCTGCTTCAAGAGTTCGACACGCGTGAGATAGGTTCGGACATCATGCTCTCCACACCGCTGGTGAGGGGTGAGCCGAAACCGGCGCAAAGCGAATTGATGGCCTGCTCCGGCGCCACACAGGTGAATCACTGCGGCGAGGTTGTGTTTCTGTGTAAGCGTGGCCTGCGGCCTTCCGGCGAGCTCGAGCGCGATGCGGCGGTCGAGCAGGGCGGCGGTCATCTCGATGGCATGGCTTGGAATGACACGGGTATAGAGGCTGTTAAACCAACAGGAGTGCGGGTCATGCCAGGGACCATCTTCCGTCACATGATGGTCGTGGATACAGTATCGTTTCGCGGCTTGAAACGTCGCATCGGTGAGCTGATACATTCCCACGGCGCTGGAAGCCGGTTGATACCACATAAAGGGATTCCAACTCCATTGCCAGCGCCAGTAGGTTCGCGCCACCGGATTGCCGTTGCTTTCGACCTGGGCAAGTGCCGCGAGTAATTCCGGCGTGATGACCGTCGTGGCATGCTCACGAAACAGCGGACCATATTCCTCCCAACTTTGAGTCAGGTTCTTGCCAAGTGATTGATCCAGAGGGAAGAAGACCTCACTGGGCTTGGTCACGGCGTGGTAGACCCAGTTGACGGTCAAGAAGAGAAGCAAGAGCAGCGTAGTACTGATGAGAACTTTAGCGACGGGAGGGGTTTTGGAGACGGCATGAAGCAGGGTGTGCGTCTCTCGCCAGCGTCGGTGGGCGGATCCCTTAAGGGTTGTCAGGAGGGACCACGGAGGACGCCGGTGGTTGGTGCGCCGTTGCGCTCGCCTATTGGAGCGTGTCGCCATACCTATACTCTATATGAATGGCGACCAGTTTCGGGGCGAGCAAGATGTGGTCGTCACTGTGGCTGGAATTGCTGATCGAGTTGCAGGCGTTGAGAGGAGTCCTGATACTTGCCCCGCCAACTTCTGGCTTGAAACTGCGCTTGCACAATTTCACTAGGAGTCATGTTCTGGGCCAGCCGATTCCGCCGTGTGACTCCTTCTTCGTCCCCGTTGGCTGCTGCCAGGTTATACCACTGATGCGCCTGTACGGAATCTTTGGGTACGCTGCGCCCAGTTTCAAAATAGCTGCCAATCATAAACATTGCCCGTGCATGGCCATGATCCGCCGCGAGACGGCACCAACGTAATGCTTCCTGGAAGTCTTGAGGCATACCTCGTCCGGCATCCGACAGAAGACAGAGCCGATAGAAGGCCTCCGAATGCTGCTGCATGGCCGCCATGCGGTACCAGCGGACCGCTTCGCCGTAGTGACGGACCGATTGTTCGTACCGCAGGCCCAGACGGTATTGCTCCTCAGGACTGCCTTGTTCAGCTGCCGCCCTTGCCTCATCGATGTTCGCGGCCAGGTCGTGCACGGGGACATAGGGCGCCTTTGGCGGATCAATGCATCCGGACAGGGTGCTGAAGGCTGCCAGGGCAATGATCATTCGCAAGTGGCTCCGCATGATGCGCGCTCCCTTCTTTGTTACCGTGTACAGCGTAGAGGCGAGTAGGGCTGCACCCACTGTACCACAGTGCGCGTATGGTGCCGAAGAAGTTCAGCTTGGTGGGCGGCCCATCTCTTGACAGCTCCCGCAGCCGGTCGTAGCCTGGTTTGGATGGTTCTTGCCAAGAGGCTGGAGAGTCGCATGAATTTATTGCGATGTCTGGATCTGCCGGTATTTCGGTATTCATCAACCCTGTGTATGCGTACGGCACGGAGCACGTTTCAGGCGTGTCTATGTGGCGGACTCCTGACGGTTCTTTCTGTTGGATCGGTCTCGGCGGAAGGGACATTCTTACCATCGCCGGTCACCAAAGGCATGCTGCTGGTGGCCAGCCCGTCGCTCAACGATCAGAATTTTCATCGCACAGTCCTCTTGCTCGTCAAGCACGGATCTGAAGGCACGCTCGGCCTCGTGCTGAACCGCTCGACAAACGTTCTGCTCTCTCAAGCACTGCCAAACCTCACGGCACTCAAGGGGACCGACCACCGACTGTTTGTTGGTGGACCGGTGGAACCCACGCGCCTTCTTCTGTTATTCCGGTTGAAGGAGCCGGCCGGAGATGCACGACCGGTGGTTGACGGATTATACGTCGGGAGCACACCGGCGCTACTGGAACGGGTTCTTACCGAGGCCAAGCCGAACGAGGTCTTCCGGGCCTTTGCCGGATATGCCGGCTGGGCCCCGGGACAGCTGGAATTCGAAATGCGTCAAGGGTCCTGGGGAGTGTTGCCGCTTGAGGGAGTCGACATTTTCAGCAAAGACCCGGCTGCTCTGTGGCCGGACAGTCTCGCCCGCCTACAAGCTCCCAGGGTAATTTCCCGCTAGCCGCCTCCGCAAACAAGACTCATCGTTCCCAGCGATAACCTGCCAGAAAGGGCATGACGATCAAGACGGCAAGGGCTCCGATGGGGGCGATTCCTGCAATGGGTTCACGGGTGTCGAAGTATTCACTCAAAGAGAGCCCATGGAGGGGTAAGACGACCGCCCATTCTCCGATGAGCCAAAGAACAAGGGCGATCAGTCCGACGCCGAGGCGAATGCCTGGGAGTGGCGGCAGGGTACATTGGTCGACTGCCCACCGCGCTCCGATGATGGTGGCGAGAAGCGTGTTGGGAATCTCCAGCATCCCGGCAATCTTTTCGCTCACGTGCAGGGCCACCACTTGCAGCCGGATGACCTCAAGAACAAACCCCGATCCCAATGTGACGAGAAAATAGATACAGCCGGATCTCGCGACTTGCACGAAGACCGTCGGTTTTTCGTGGCCAGGTGTTGGATTCAGCGAGGAAATCACGGACGATCTCCTATTTTCATAGGTGGCCAGTCTAGCGGAAACTCGATGGGCACATCCATGTTTCTTTCCCTAGCTCCTCTGGCTTGCGAGTTCATGATCAACATGATAGGTGATACGCCCATTCCAAGCAGGCACATCTGTTCCTGCAATGTGTCATGGCTTGGTGCCGGAGGCGCGGTTCATGAATTCTCCTGCGCTCGCCACAATGAGTCCAGAGTGGATGTTCACTCTGCTGAAGATTTGCGATCCGGTCCTGGCCGTCTCATCGATGTTGTTAGGCGGTGCGGCCTCTTACGTCATCCTCAGCATCGCCGAGCGGATGCGTGCCACCGATCAGAGCCATGTGAAGAAGCAATGGCTGACCATCGGTGCGGTCGCCGCCGGCCTTGAGATCTGGGCGATCCACTTTATCGGGAATTTGGCGTTCTGCCGGCCGGAAGTGTCTGCGCAGGATATCGTGTTCACCGGCCTGTCCATTCTCCCTGCCGTGGCGGCCGGGGCTGTTGCCGTGTACCTGATCAGCAGCTTCAGCGCGAGTCCGATCCGACTGGTCTCCGGCGGCTTGGCAATGGGCGCCTCCATGGTGCTGGCCCATTTCACCACCATGATGGCGACGCATTCCTGGATCGATCTGTATACGGACATGGCCCGATTGGCGCTGTCAGTCGGTGTCATCATGCTCTTAGGCATTGTCGTGATTGGGCTCGGCGCATGGAACATCACCTATGGCGGCTGGCGAGTAACCGAAAAGGCAAGCGCTATGGGACTGGCCCTATCCGGTGCCCACTTCGCCGGGATGATGCCGGCGTACAGCGTCCCGAGTGTCGCGGTCCATGCATCGACGCCGGGAATTGAAGTGGATCTGCTCGCCCTGGTCGCGGTTTCGTTCTCGACCCTGTTGGCCATTATCGATCGGCACGTGACAACGGCGTCGGGATTGGCGCGTGACACCCATGCACGAATGATCGAAGCCATCGAAAGCGTCCCGCAGGGCGTCGCCCTCTTCGATGCGGACGACCGTCTGGTGATCTGCAACCGCAAGTATCGGGAAGTCGTGTCTCAGCCTGATGCGGAAGTGCAACTCAATGACTCGTTCGAGTCCATCATTCGCCGCATCGCATTACGAGGCGATATTCCCGCGGCGATCGGAGATATCGATTCGTGGGTCAATATGCGTCTGGCCATGCACCGCAATCCCCACGGGCCGTACTTGCAATACCGATCCAATGGAGAATGGATGCAGATCAACGAGAGTCGGACGCACGATGGCGGCATCGTCGCGATCGCCACCGACATTACCGCCCTGAAAAATGCCGAGCAAGCCGCCGAGGACGCCAA
>DASUMN010000247.1:0-8576 GCA_036277675.1 Nitrospira sp.
TTCGCCTCATCGAACGGTCGTGCGGCCAGATTCGCAGAACGACCATGGACGACCTGGCAACGATCATTTTCAGCAGCGGGAGCACCGGCGAGCCGAAGGGCGTGATGCTGTCCCACTTCAGTATCAATTCCAATGTGGAAGGCGCCGCTCAGGTCATCCACATCGGACAAGCCGATCGCGCCCTCGGCATTCTGCCGTTTTTCCATTCGTTCGGGTACATGTTGCTGTGGTTCTACACACGATACAACGCCGGCGTGGTCTTTCACCCGACTCCGCTCGATCCCGCCGCCATCGGCGACCTCTGCGACCGTTACCGGGTTTCGCTGATGGTCACTACCCCGACCTTTCTTCAACTCTATTACCGGCGGTGCACGCCGGAGCAATTCAGCAATCTGCGTGTGGTCATC
Source organism: Nitrospira sp. (assembly GCA_036277675.1). Lineage (GTDB taxonomy): Bacteria > Nitrospirota > Nitrospiria > Nitrospirales > Nitrospiraceae > Nitrospira_D. The sequence continues at coordinate 408 of DASUMN010000247.1, forward strand.
ACCGGCGCGGAAAAACTACCGATGCGTCTCCTCCAGGCCTTTCAGGACAAGTTTGGGATCGCCCCGGTTGAAGGCTACGGCGTCACGGAATGCGCGCCGGTCATCTCAGCCAACTGTCCCGATTTCCGCGCGTCTGGGTTTTACCAGGTAGCCTCGCGCCGCGGCACGGTAGGTCAACCCTTTCCCGGCGTCACCGTCCGCATCGTCGATCCCGACACCTGGGCCGTCCTTCCGCCGGGCCAAGCCGGCATGCTGCTGGTCAAGGGACCAAACGTCATGAATGGGTATCTCGGCCGCGATGATCTCACCGCCCAAGCCATGCGCGACGGCTGGTATGTCACCGGCGACATTGCCGCTCTCGACGAAGACGGATTTCTCACGATCACCGACCGCCTCTCACGCTTTTCGAAAATCGGCGGTGAAATGGTCCCGCACGGGAAGGTCGAAGAAGCCTTACACCTGGCCGCCGAAGCCGACACCCAAGTCTTTGCCGTGACGGGAATCCCGGACGAGAAGAAGGGCGAGCGCCTGGCGGTGCTCCATACGCTGGACGAATCCCGCATTCCCGCCATCCTAGATAAAGTGTCGGCAAGCGGTCTGCCCAATCTATTCATTCCAACAAAACATCAATTCGTGAAGGTCGAGGCTCTGCCGGTGCTCGGCACAGGGAAACTTGACCTGCGCGGCATCAAGCGGCTCGCGCTGGAGCGACTCTCTTCAAGTGAAGCGTGACCCGTTCCTCGTGAAGCATCTCTCGTAACGGGAGCGTGCCGGCCCATGACACATTCCATACAACGCTTCACAAACGACGCGCGCTCGCCTCGCGGCGAAGCCGAGGGCCTCGCTGAGTCGACGCGGGCTTCACGAGATACAGATCAGAAATCCCTGATCGACTGCCATGTGCATTTGGCGGCATTGCCGGATGGCGACAATGGTTGTTTCATTTCCCCAAAACTACTACGCAGCCCGTTGTTCCGGTTCCTCCTGTGGAAACAGGATCTCTCCCCGGCCCATCCGCGCGAGGCGAATCAGCGCTATCTCGACCATCTGATCACGGAGTTGCGCGCATCGAAGCATGTCCGGAAAGCGGTACTGCTCGGCATGGACGGTTTCTATGACCAGACCGGCCTCCTCAACCGCCAACAGACGGACTTCCTTGTCAGCAACGACTACGTCTTCAAGACCGTGCAGGCGCATCCCGACGTCTTCCTGGCCGGTCCCTCAATCAATCCGCAACGGGAAGATGCCGTGGAGGAAGTGCACCGCTGCGCCGACGCCGGTGCGGTGCTCATCAAGGTGCTGCCCAACGCCCAGCACTTCAATCCCGCTGATTCGAAGCACACCCCGTTCTATCGCGCGATGGCCCAGCGGAAACTGCCGTTCTTGAGTCACGTCGGCTATGAGTTCAGTCTGATCGGCAAGGACCAGTCAATGGGCGATCCCGACCGGCTCCGCTTGGCACTCGATGAAGGCGTCACCGTCATTGCCGCCCATGCGTGCAGTTACGGCCTGATGCTCTATGAGAAGTTTCTTCCCACTCTGCATGACTTCGCCAAACGCTATTCCAACTTTTATGCCGACATCTCCGCGCTGACCCTACCGAATCGTCTTCGGATGCTGCTGCATCTGCGCCGCTACCCGGAGATCCACCCCCGGCTCCTATTCGGCACGGATTATCCACTTTCCGTCTCGCATCTGGCTGCGTGGGGACGTGTGGGCCTCGGAGCATTGGGAAGGATGATCCGCACGAAGAACCGGTTCGACCGGCAAGTCGAGGTCTGTCAGGGCCTTCAGCTCGGCTTCCGTTCACTGGGTGATATCATCGCTGAGCCTGGAACCACTGCGTCCACGATGTCACGGAACGGGATGAACGAGATCCTCTGAGGAGTTTTTCTCTCCAATACAAACGGGCCGCCCCCCTTTCGGAGAGCGGCCCGTTCATCTGATTCAACCGGTCGTCGGACCCGGTTTACTGGCTGACGGAAATCCGGTCCTTGATTAAGTCGAACGTTTCCTTCGGCAACACATTCTTCGCCACCAGCTCCCCCTTCACGCGATACGGGCGATTGCTGATGATTCGATCGGCTTCGTCTTGCTTCAACCCCAAGAGCAGGACTAAGTCGTTCGCCGATACTTTATTAATGTTCATGGCCGCGGAACCGGCGGCGGGAGCCGACGGTGCCACCGAAGGAGCCGAAATAGATCCTGAGGGCACCAGCGTCGCGGGAACGGCTGAAGACCGATCCTTGAGTTCCTTTTGGTATCGGGCCACCAGCGACTTGAGTGTGTCATTATGCCGCTTCACATCCTGATATTCCTGCCGCACGCTACGATTCTGAGCCGACAGGGCTTTGAGCTTCTCCTCCAAGTCCTTTGTCCGCCCCTCGACGGAGCCACGCTCCTTATCCCGCCCATGTTCGATGCGTTGCAGTTCATCGCGTGCGCCCTGCGCATCGTTGCTCAATTTCACATTCAGTTCTTTTAGGGTGCGGATCTGCTGCTCCATGGCACTCTTCTGCTGACGAGCTTTGTCCAGCTCCTCACGGACCGTATCGGCTTCCGTCAAGGCCTCTTGATATTTGGAGTTGGACACGCATCCGGTCGTCATCACCACACCAGCCAACATCGCCGCCATCCACTCCCGCCTCATACGACCCTCCCCTCGTTCACACGCTTAATACCCCGGCTCACACTCCGAGCGATCAGCTCCGATCCATGTGCATACAATATCACACCCCTCTGTCTACTTTGTTAATTGGTGTATGCCAACACTCGGTCTTTGTCAATACATTTACATTTGTGCAGGGCCGTTGATCGAAGCCACGTCGACGGCAATTGATCCGATGCTTGACGGATCTTGGCTCCTCTGTGATGATCGCTCGTCACTCTCTCACGTATCAATATTCAATCTCACTCGATGGAGCAGATGTGAATGAATGGGGCCCCGCCCTTGCCATCATTCTCGGCATCGTTGAAGGTTTGACGGAATTTCTCCCCGTCTCCTCCACCGGGCATCTTATCCTGGCCGGCCATGCCTTCGGTTTCACCGGCGATGCGGCGGCAAATGCGGAGATTTCCATCCAACTGGGGGCCATTCTCGCCGTCATCGTCTTCGAGCGTGAAAAGATCGGACGTCTTCTCTCCGGTGCCCGACAGGAACAGGCGGAGTTCCGATCATTTGTGCAACAGGGCCGGCACCAGACCTGGACCGCCTGCCTGGCCGCGTCCACGAAGGCCCACCCCAATCTCTGGTTCATCCTCGGCCTGGGCCTTGCTTTTCTGCCGGCCGCGTTGGTCGGCTTGTTGGCACATGGCTGGATCAAATCTCACCTGTTCACACCTCACACCGTGGCCGCAACCTCCATTCTGGGCGGCATCATCATCCTCGCCGTCGAAGCAACCAGGCGAACCAGTCGCGTCATGAGCCTCGAACAGGTCTCTCCCCTGCACGCCGTCTGGGTCGGCTTGGCCCAGTGCGCCTCGTTGATCCCCGGCATGTCGCGATCCGGCTCAACGATTATTGGGGGCTTGTTGGTCGGCCTTGATCGGAAAGTGGCAACGGAGTATTCGTTCTTCCTTGCCCTCCCCACCATAATCGCCGCGACGGTCTATGAAACCTGGAAAGCCAAGGCGACCTTTACCGAGCAGGACTTTCTGGCCCTTGGCCTCGGCATGCTCGTGTCGTTCCTGGTCGCCTGGGCCGTGATCGCCGTCTTTCTGACCTATGTCCAGCGGCACACCTTGCGGGTCTTCGCCTACTACCGTATTATGCTCGGCGTTGTCGTACTCTTGATCTTCCATTGAAAGGAGTATTCGGGATGGCCTCAGATACCATTCATGTCTACGACACCTGGGTGACCGGCAAGAACGGCCGCATTCACTTCGACGTGATGACCACGGACGAAGCCACGGCGCTGAAGTTGGCCAAGGAATATCTCGTCAGCCTCGGCGAGCCGGCTGCGACCATCACCACCAAGGAATGCCGGTTCTGCCACAGCGAACCGCTCTTCATGTTCTCGGCGGAACAGCAGAAGCAGGTGAAGGAACAGGGCGGGTTTATCGTGCCGATGCCGGCGTAATACGCCTGCTGCTTTATGGGCCTTTGACTGCTTCCGAGGTCAGGGGCGGGTCTTCTTTCTTCTCGAACATGAAGTGGATGATGAGGAAGGTCACGCCGACGGTGATGGCGGAATCCGCGACGTTGAAGGCCGGCCAGTGGTAGCTCTCGATATAGAAGTCGAGAAAGTCGATCACTTCCCCGTACCGTAGCCGGTCGATCAGGTTCCCGATTGCCCCGCCCAAAATCCCCGCGACGCTGAGGCGGCCCATCCATTCGTGCTCCGGCATCCGGAGCAGGATCGTGCCCAGCAAGCCGAGCGCAAAAATCGACGTCAGCCCAAAGAACACCATGCGAAAGGTGTTGCTGCTGCCCGCCAGGAGACCGAACGCCGCGCCCGGATTTCTGATATACGTCAAGCTGAAGAGATTGGGGATGATGGGAATGGACTCATGCAGCCGCATCGTCTGCATGATGTACAGCTTGGTGACTTGGTCCGCCAGGATGACGAGGCCCGTGAGGGAGGCCAACAGGAAATTGCGCAGCAGGGAGCCGTTCAACGAATGGCCTCCAGACACCGATCACACAGGGTCGGGTGCTCGACGTCCTTGCCCACGGCCTCCCGGTAGTTCCAGCACCGCTCACACTTGCCCGCCTGCGATTTTGTGACTGTTACCCGCGCCCCTTCCCGGCTGCCGGCACTCTGGACGAGGGTGACCTTCGAGACAATACACACTGTGCTGAGATCCTTTTCATAGGAGGCCAAAAATCGGAAGTCATCCGCATTGGCTTCGATGTGGACGTGCGCTTCCAGGGATGACCCGATCGTCTTCTCCCGCCGTCTTTCCTCCAACACACCCTGCACCTTGCTGCGATGGGCCAGAAGGGTCTCCCATCTCGCAGCAAGCTGCGCATCGATCCATACGGGATCGACTTCAGGAAACGCCGCAAGGTGGACGCTCTTGGCCGTTGAGAAACCGGGCATCTGCGCCGAGAGTGTCCGCCAGATTTCTTCTGCGGTAAAACTCAACACCGGCGCCATCAGTTTTGTCAGCGAGGTCACGATGTCGAAAAACACGGTCTGAGACCCACGGCGCAACGGCGAATCGGCCCGGAAGGTATAGAGCCGGTCCTTCAAGATGTCGAGATAGACTGCACTGAGATCCACCGAGCAGAAATTGTTCAGGGCGTGAAAGATGGAGTGAAATTCACAGTTGTCATACGCCTGTCCCACTCTAGGGATCAGATCCCCAAGCCGCGATAACGCCCAGCGGTCAAGTTCCGGCAGTTGCGCATAGGACACGCGGTGTTGTGCCGGATCGAAATCATAGAGATTACTCAACAGGAACCGGCAGGTGTTGCGGATCTTCCGATAGGCTTCAATCAGATGACTCAGGATCTCTTGCGAGATGCGCAGGTCTTCCCGATAGTCCTGCGCCGCTACCCAGAGCCGGAGAATCTCTGCCCCCGACTGTTTGATGACATCTTGCGGCGCCACCACATTACCGGCCGACTTGGACATCTTCTTGCCCTGCCCGTCGACCACGAACCCGTGCGTCAGCACGGCCTTGTAGGGCGCGCGCCGATCGGTGGTCACCCCGGCCAGTAACGCGCTGTGAAACCAGCCTCGATGCTGGTCGGACCCTTCGAGATAGAGGTCCGCCGGCCACCACTTCCTCGGCTTCAACACCGCCGCGTAGCTCACGCCGGATTCGAACCACACGTCAAGAATGTCCCGCTCTTTTTCAAATGTTGCCCCGCCGCACTTCGAACAAGTCGTCCCGGATGGAAGCAGTTCAGCAGCCGGACGTTCAAACCACACATCCGCTCCCTTTGACTCGATGAGACCCGCAATGTGTTCGATGATCATCGGATCGGCCAGCACCGTGCGGCACGCCCCACACGTAAAACCTGGGATCGGCACGCCCCAGACCCGCTGGCGCGAAAGGCACCAGTCCGGCCGGCTTTCGATCATGCCGTTGATCCGATCACGGCCGTAGGCCGGGATCCACCGCACTCGTTCGATTTCCGCCAACGCGTCCCGGCGCAGGTCGTTCGTCTCCATCGACACGAACCACTGTTCCGTCGCGCGGAAGATCACGGGACTCTTGCAGCGCCAGCAATGGGGATAGGAATGGCTCAACGACCCCTGCCCCAGCAACCGTCCGTTGGCCTGCAGATAGTCCACGATCTTCGGATTTGCCTTGAAGACATGCTGGCCGGCGAATTCATTCACCACCTCCGTGAACCGCCCACCGTTGTCGACCGGCGCAAGAATCTCCAGCCGTTCGCCCACGGAAGCCTTGGCGTTGTGGTCGAGCACAAGGATGTAGTCCTCCATGCCGTGGCCAGGCGCAATGTGCACGCAACCGGTGCCCTGGTCCAGCGTGACGAAATCGCCGAGCAGAATGGGCGACAAACCGGTAGAGAGCGGGCGCTGCGTTTCCAACCCTTCAAACCCTTCTCCGCCTTTTTTCACACCGACAACACGATAGCCGTCAAGCTGACATGCCTTGGCAACACTCTCGAGCAGCTTCTCCGCCACGATCAACAGCTCATTCCCGACGTGGACGAACGCATACTCAATCTCGCGATGCAGACAGACCGCTTGATTGGCCGGCAGCGTCCACGGGGTAGTCGTCCAAATGACGACGGACACCGATTTGAGGTCGGTTGGGAACGAGATACCGGGAAAGGCACGACTGAGCACCGCCGGAGAGGTGACGACTGGAAACCTCACATAGATCGACGGGGACGTATGGTTATCGTACTCCACCTCAGCTTCAGCCAATGCCGTCTGATCTTGGGTACACCAGAGAACCGGCTTCAGGCCTTTATAGACACCACCACGTTCGACAAACGATCCGAACTCGCGGACGATCGTGGCTTCATAGGTCGGTGTCATCGTGAGATACGGGTTCTGCCATTCGCCGAGCACGCCGAGACGTTGAAATTCTTCCCGCTGGATCTTCACGTATTTCTCGGCATAGTCCCGGCAGAGTTTGCGGATCGCCGACACGTCCAAATCCTTTTTCTTGTCGCCCAGCTCCTTCATGACTTGGTGTTCGATCGGCAGGCCGTGGCAGTCCCACCCCGGCACGTACGGCGCGTGATAGCCGGCCATCGTCTTGGACTTCACGATGATGTCTTTGAGGATCTTGTTCAGCGCATGGCCGATGTGGATCCGACCGTTCGCATAGGGAGGACCGTCGTGCAGCACGTACCGAGGCCGCCCTTTGCCTGCCTCCTGGATTTGCTCATAGAGCTTCTGCTCTTCCCACCAGGCCAGCAGCTCCGGCTCCCGCTGCGGCAGATTAGCCTTCATCGGGAAGTCGGTCTTGGGCAAATTGAGCGTCGCTTTGTAATCCATGGGAACGATAGAGGGATGAAGTTTTGAGTTGCGAGATTGTAGTTATGAGTGCCTCGGTCTAAGTCACCACTCACAACTTATAACTCAAAACTGCCAGCGAGGGCTAGCTGATTGCCATCATGCGGTCAAGCGCCACCTTTGCCCACCGCTTGTCGTCCTCCGGAACGACGATATGGTTGACGACGTGGCCGTCGGCCAGATTTTCCATGGCCCAGCAGAGGTGCGCGGCGTCGATCCGAAACATGGTGGCACACTGGCAGACCGTCGAGGAGAGGAAAAACACTTTCTTGTCGGTGAGCTCGTGTTTGAGACGATTGACGAGGTTCAACTCGGTCCCGACCGCCCAGACCGTGCCGGCCGGCGCAGCGGTGACCGTCCGAATAATGAACTCGGTCGAGCCGATCAGATCGGCCTTGTTGACGACATGCTCGTGGCACTCCGGATGGACGATGACCTTGCTCTCCGGATACTGTTTGCGGAAATTGTCGACGTGCACAGGTTGGAACATTTGGTGCACGCTGCAATGGCCCTTCCAGAGAATGAGTTTGGCGCGTGTGATGGCATCCCGCGTATTCCCGCCGTTCGGCTGATAGGGGTCCCACACTATCATTTTGTCACGGGGGATCCCCATCTTATTGGCCGTGTTGCGGCCCAAATGCTCGTCCGGGAAAAACAGGATCTTCTCACGCCTGGCCCAACACCACTCAATCACGGCTTTGGCATTCGAGGAGGTACAGGTAAT
>DASUMN010000248.1:0-15580 GCA_036277675.1 Nitrospira sp.
CGGTCCATGGATTGGAGAATGCCCGGCGTCGCATAGATCCGCGCCGGCACTATCATGCCGGATTTTTCAGTCACGGGGATTTCCCACACCTCATCGGTGATCCGGTTGACCCGCATCTCAGTCTTGAGTGTCATACGTCGACCACTACACGCGCATACCAGCGTGTCCCTTCCTGCCTCACGTCATACAGATGTTTTGTGATCCCCTTCACATCGCTGCGCAGCGTCTGCGCGGCCTGATCGACCGAAGCGCCCCGCAGGACCGCCGCCAGGATCCAGGTCGATCCCTTCTGCCTCACGGAAAGTTTGGCGTCATGGAACACCACACCAGCCGCGTCCTTCCAATACACGATGTCCGAGAGCCATTCAAACAGAAGATCGGCCGGATCTGCTTCGACTTTCGTCACCTGCTGCTCCCAGGTCGCACCCACTGTCGCAGGATCAGCCAGGGTCTCGAGAAGCGCACGGGTGGCCGCGCGAAACAGCTCCTCAACGGAATCACCCTCCGCCTCGAAGGCCAGATCGGCCAGTGCAATGTCATCGAGAAATTGAAATGAACGTGCCATGTTGTATTTCAATGAACGACATTATGAAGCAACCTGTGCGGCTGTTCAAAATGGCCATCCAGCAAGGCCGCATCGAGCGAAAACCTGAGGCGTACGTTTTGGCTACGTTGAGGGTTTGAGCGAGGCGAGAACGCCGCTGGGGGCCTTTTTCAACAACCGCCTAGTCGAGTTGGAACTGCTTCGGAAAGTTCGTGAGATTCCGACACCCGTCGTGGGTCACCAGCACCATATCTTCGATGCGGACGGCGCCAAGGCCTGGATAATACAGGCCTGGCTCCACCGTAACGACGTGGCCTTCCTGCAACAACGAGCCGGTGCGGCTGATCCGAGGCGCTTCGTGAATGTCGAGACCGACGCCGTGGCCCGTTCCGTGGAAATAGCCCTGCATCCTGCCGTTCACCATGCCTGTCTTGTAGCCGGCCTTCTCGAACCGCGCGCAAATTCCTTGGTGGATCTTCATGCCGTCGGCCCCGTCTTTGATCTTGGTGATGGCCTCTTCCTGCGCATCCTTCACCGCCTGATGGAGCTTCACCAACTCGGGGCTGGGCGTGCCACGCACCACCGTGCGCGACATGTCGGCAAAGTACCGCGTCGTCGCGGAGCGTGGGAACACGTCGAAGATAATGCTGCGGTGAGCCGGCAAGGGGCCGCTGCCTTCGTTGTGCGGATCGCAGGCCTGCTCTCCGCCCGCCACGATCGTGTGCTGCGCAATACAGCCCCGCTCCATCAGCGCGACGTTAATGAGCTGCTTGATCCCTTCCGAAGTGACCGGCGCGCCGTTGAACCACAACTGCCCGTCCTTGGTCTCCGTCCGTCGCAACATCGCGTGGGCCGCGGCCACGGCTTCTTCCGTCGCCCGCTGCGCCTCTTCGATATGACGCACTTCTTCCGCCGTTTTCACGACGCGCTGTTCATAGAACGGATCGCGCTTCGGCTTCAGGCTATACCCCAACTCCTGCAACCGCGTGGCATGAATGAAGGGGAAATTCGCCGGAACCAGGAGCTGGCGGATTTTGGACTCTTTCAAGACCACGTGCACGATATCGACCGTCGTCGGAGCCTTGATGCCACGGCTTTTCGCTTTCTCTTCGACCTCGGAATAGGACAGGACCCGATCGACCGTCGCCTGAGTCTTGGCGCGATCCATTTCGAGATCGCTCATCACCAGCACCCGTTCGCCCTTGATTTCGAGGTAGATGAACGGATCCGGCGCCATGAACTTGGTCGCATAATACAAATTCGAATCCTGTTCGCTGGCGGCGACAAACAGCGTGGCGACATCGGGCTGTGCGACGGAGGTGCGTTTCATGGATGGCGGTGTGTGAGGAGACTATATGGCTCGTAGAATATCCGCATGTGTGAGGCCGATGCTAGCATGCACGTAGAGGTCGGTCAAGAAATGCGGGGAGCCGTGTGGTGGATTTAACGCGTTGACTCCGACCCGTAGCGATTACTCCTGACGGGTGTTATTGTGTGATCGGCATTGTGGTGGAACCTCGCATCCGTTTCTTGCCTATGAAGCACGATCGTCCATGGCAGCCTTAACCAGTCAGGACGTACAAGACGCGTGGTCGGCACTGGCGCAGGATGTCCGCACAGCCGTGCTGCTGACGATGCGAAATGGACGTCCGTTCGGATCCCACGTGCCCTATGTATTTGGATCTGACTGGACACGAGCCTATCTCCATCTCAGCAGGCTGGCCCTGCACACACAACATCTGCTGATAGATGCCCGTTTATCATTATTCATTGCCGAACCGGACGGACCGGGAAAAAATCCGCTGGCGTTGAGGCGCATGAATCTTCAGGGCGAAGCCGCGATACTGTCGCACGACGCGCCATCGCACGACGCGATCAAGAGGCAGTATCTCGCTCGATTTCCACAAGCTGAGATGATGTTCGGCTTTGGTGATTTCGCCCTATGGGAGTTACGACTTGAGGACGCCCACTTCGTGCTCGGCTTCGGCCAAGCCTTTGTCTCAACTGCGGCCATCCCATCCCGGTGGGTGCATCAGAAAGTTGACCGACCATCTTCCTGAAAAACCTGACCGTATGACCAGCCATGTCTTTCGCGCCAGGCCATACACTTCATGCCTGTCCGCCTTCGTCCAGTGCGATGTATTCGTCGATCAGCTGCTCCAGTTCATCCAGCTCCTGCTGCCGGATTTCCAGGAACCTGACGCCGAATGTTTGATCGTGAATCCATTGGACCTGGGCTTGCTCGATATCGATTGGGGTGTCGGTGCCTGGGATGTACAGTCTCACCGTCACCTGCTTGCCGAGTTCCACCGGTAGCGAGCTTGCGAATTTGGCGCCTCCGGCCGACAGATCGATGGTCTCGCCCTCGATTTCGTGGGAATTCGCGCGAAGCCAACTCTTGAGTTGCGCATGAACCCGCCGATGCCGCCGCCGTTCCATAGGAAATGAGAATACCCCTTTCATCGGGAAAAATCACGCAACAAACCACTCAAGCCCCTGATTATTCAAACGTTCCCTTGCAAGTCCCCGACGCTTTCGCTATCGTAATCCTCGATGGACCCACCTCGTTCGCGCCAACTGCTCCTTGCCTGTGCGAGCGGTGTCCTGTTACCCCTATGCTTCCCCAATTTTGAACTCGGGTTATTGGCCTGGATTGCCCTCATCCCCCTGCATCTGGCCCTCGATCAGTGTTCACGCCGCCGCGCGTTCTGGCTCGGATGGCTGACCGGCGTGATCGGCTTCACCGGCATCATGGCCTGGGTGGTCACCGCCATGACGACCTACGGCAAAGTGCCGCTCCCCGTCAGCTATGCCATCTTACTGCTGCTCACTTCGTATCTCGGAATTTACATTGGGCTGTACAGTCTCGCCATCGTCTGGCTGCATCGCCTCATTCCGCGGTACGGCATTTTCTTCGCCCCCTGTTTCTGGGTCGCCTTCGAGCTCCTGCGCACCTATGCCCTTTCCGGACTTCCTTGGTGCCTCCTGGGTTATTCGCAATACCGAGAACTCGACCTCATCCAGATCGCGGACCACACCGGAGTCTACGGCGTATCGTTCTTGATCGTGTTGGTGAATGTGGCACTAGCCGAGCTGGTCCTCTGGCTGATGCCGTTCTTCCGGGGGTTTCATCCTGCCAAGCTGCCCTGGGAACTGCTCACGACGGCGGCGGCCCTCATGGTGCTGTCCTGGTTCTATAGCGCCACCGTGCTCTCGGACGAGAACCCAAAGCGATCGCCCGCTTCCATTATTGTGGGGGTCATCCAACCCAATATCGATCAAGCCATGAAGTGGGATACGGCATTCCGCGATGAGACGATGCACCGGTTCGATCGTCTCACCGCCACACTCGGCGCAGGGACGGATTTGATTGTGTGGCCTGAAGCCGCGACGCCGTTCCTTCTGGAGCGGGAGCGGGACTACCAGCTTCAGTTGATCGAGTGGGCGGCTCGCGCGAACGCGCCGATCCTCTTGGGTAGTCCGGTCTTACGCTATTATTCGGATCGCCGGCCCTATCTGTTGAACAGCGCCTATCTGCTGGGACCTGACGGGACCCTCCTCGGCCGGTACGACAAACACCATTTGGTGCCGTTCGGGGAATACATTCCGCTGAAAACGTCGCTGCTGTTCTTTCTCGACAAGATGGTGGAAGGGATCGGCGACTTCGAGGCAGGACCAGGCGCCACACTACTGGCGTTCACCCCAAAATCACTGGCCGGCGGCAATCCACCCAGCTCGCGGCCCGTGAAATTCGGCGTGGCCATCTGCTACGAAGTGATATTCCCGGATCTGGTCCGCCAGTTTGCCGCCAACGGCGCCGAGTTTCTTGTCACCATTACGAACGACGGATGGTTCGGACCGTCGGCGGCGCCCGCGCAACATTTCTCCATGGTGGTCTTTCGCTCGGTGGAAAATCATCTGGCCTTCGCGCGCTCCGCCAACACCGGCATCTCCGGCTTCATCGACCCCTTCGGCCGGATCCTGGACGCCACACCGCTGTTCACGGAACATGCGCTGCGGGCCACCATTCCTGTCGGCTATTCCCGAACATTTTATAGCTGGTATGGAGATGTGTTTGCCTACGGCTGTGCTATAATCAGCGCGCTCTTGTGTCTGTACGGCTACTTCCGCACCAAGGAACCCGCCCCCGACACAACCGTCATTGAACCCGCGTAACCGAAGAAGGGTCGTGCTATGTTGGATGAAGTGCAAGGTCGAGTCCGCGCCATCGGCGAGCAAGTCTCTGAGTTACGGGGGCATCTTTGACCTCGCCCGCATGACCGCCGACCTGCAAGAGTTGGAAGCCCAGATGGGGCAGCCGCATTTCTGGAGCGATGCCCGCACCGCCGCCTCTGTCAGCCGAAAGAAGGCGACCATCGAGCGTGAATTGGCGACGTGGCGCGACATCGAAACCAAGCTGGACGACCTGAACGCGCTGCTGGAACTGGCGACCGAAAGCGGCGACGCCGGGCTGGAACAGGAACTCACCACCGAGCTGCACCGGTTGGAGCCGCGTCTGGCGGCCCTGCGCCTGGAAATACTCCTAGCCGGCGAGCTGGACCCGAACAACGCCATCCTCGAAATCCATCCGGGCGCCGGTGGCACGGAATCACAGGACTGGGCGCAAATGCTCCTGCGCATGTATGTGCGCTGGGCGGAGGCCAAGAAATTCAAAGTGGAGACCTTGGACTTGCTGGCCGGCGATGAAGCCGGCGTCAAGAGTGTGACGCTCTCAATCACCGGCCCCTATGCCTACGGGTATTTAAAGGCGGAGGCGGGGGTCCACCGGCTGGTGCGCATTTCTCCGTTTGACTCTAATAAGCGCCGGCATACGTCATTCGCATCTGTCTTCGTCTACCCGGAGCTGAGCGAGGACATCGACGTGGCGATCGAGGAAAAGGATCTCCGCATCGACACCTTCCGTGCGGGCGGCGCCGGCGGCCAAAACGTCAACAAGGTGGAAACGGCGATCCGTATCACACACTTGCCGACCGGGATCGTCGTGCAATGTCAGAACGAACGGTCGCAGCTGCAAAATCGCAACGGCGCGATGAAGATTCTGAAGGCGCGCCTGTTTGAAGTGGAACAGCGGAAGAAAGAGGCGGAGTTCAACGCGATCGTCGGCGAGAAGAAAGACATCGCGTGGGGCAGTCAAATCCGATCCTACGTGTTTCAGCCCTATCAAATGGTGAAGGACCACCGGACCGCTCATGAAACCGGCGACGTCTCTTCCGTCATGGACGGAGAGATCGACGGATTCATCGAAGCCTATTTGAAGAAAAAATCGGCGAAAGGCGGCGGTCAACTATCGGTTGTCGGCAGCCCGGAAGACGACGTGTAAGAATCGGTCCATCTGGTGCGCGGTCTGTCTGGTCTATCTGGTGCCGACGGACAAAACAGACCAGACGAACCAGACAGACAAGACAGACTAATTATGGATGAACTGAACGAACAGCGGCAGCAGCGGATCAAGAAGCTCGACCAACTCCGCCAGGCCGGCGTGGCTCCATACGGGTCCCGCTTCGAAGTGAAGGACCGGGCCGGACAGCTCATCACGCTGCACGGCGAGAAGACCAAGGACATCCTCGATCAAGAAAAAATCTCCTGCACCATTGCCGGCCGCGTCGTAGCCTTGCGCCGCTTCGGCAAGGCCGGTTTTGCCGTACTGCAGGACGGGTCCGACCGCCTCCAAGTCTATCTGAAGAAGGATCTGCTCTCGGAACAAGCCTACACGGTGACCGAGCAACTCGACCTCGGCGACTGGATCGGTGTCACGGGCATCCTGTTTCGCACCAAGACGAACGAGTTCACCGTCGAAGTCCACCAGCTGACGTTTCTCAGCAAAGCACTCCGGCCGCTCCCCGAAAAGTGGCATGGGCTCACCGATGTGGAAACCCGCTATCGACAGCGCTATGTCGATCTCATCGCGAACCCCCAGGTGCATCAGATCTTCGCGGCCAGAAGCCGGATCATTGCCGGCATTCGGGCGTTTTTGATCGAACGGGGATTCCTTGAAGTCGAAACACCGATGATGCATCCGATCCCCGGCGGCGCGGCGGCCAAACCCTTCGTCACGCACCACAACGCACTCGGTGTTGATCTGTATTTGCGGATCGCGCCAGAATTATATTTGAAGCGCCTGATCGTCGGCGGGTTCCCCCGGGTGTTCGAGATCAACCGCAACTTCAGAAACGAAGGCATCTCGACGATCCACAATCCTGAATTCACGATGCTGGAGTTCTATGTCTCCTACGCCGACTACCAAGATCTGATCAAGCTGACCGAGGAGATGATTTCGACCCTCGCACAACAGATTCTTGGGAACACCGTCATCATGTATCAGGGCAAGGAGATCATTCTGACGCCCCCGTGGAGGCGCTGGTCCTATCACCAGGCCATTTGCGAAGTGAACTCCCTCGACCAGTCCGTCCTGCGCGATCGACGCAAGGCCCTGGCGGCGGCCAAGCAGCTGAACGTGCCGGTAGATCCCGAGGCGTCGTTGTTCAACATCGTCAACGAGATCTTCGAGGAGACCGTCGAGCCCAACCTCCAGCAGCCCACGTTCATCACGGACTACCCCATCGAAATCTCGCCGCTGGCCCGGCGGAAGGATTCGGACCCCACCCTGACCGATCGGTTTGAGCTGTATATCGCCGGGCGGGAAATCGCCAACGCTTTTTCCGAGTTGAACGACCCCCTGGACCAGCGCGAGCGGTTCGAAGGCCAGGCGGCTCAACGCGAAGCCGGCGACGAAGAAGCCCATCTCGTCGATGAGGACTTTCTCCGCGCCTTGGAGTTCGGCATGCCGCCGACGGCGGGCGAAGGCATCGGCATCGACCGCCTGATCATGCTCTTCACCGATCAAGCGTCCATCCGCGACGTCGTCCTCTTCCCCCAGCTCAGACCGGAGAAGTAGCGATGGCCCTCCCCTATGAAATTTTCGTCGGCCTCCGGTACTTGCGTGCCAAACGCCGCAACCGGACGATCTCGCTGAACACCTTCGTGTCCATCGCCGGTATCACGCTGGGCGTGGCGGCCTTGATCGGCACGGTCGGCATCATGACGGGCTTCAAGGAAGATATTCAGGCCAAGATTCTGGGCACCACCGCGCACGTCATCGTCCAAGAGCGGTTGAAAGAGAATGTCACGGACTATGATCCGCTGATCGAGAGAATCCGCACCGTGCCTGAAGTCGTGGCGGCCACGCCGTTCGTGCTCCGGCAAGTCCTGCTGACCACTCAATCAGGCGTGCAGGGTATCGTCCTGCGCGGTATCGACCCGCAGCGCGAGGCCACCGTCACCGAGCTGGCCAAGAACATGTCGGCGGGACAACTGACCGACCTGCTCACACCCGTGAAGGTCAGACAGGCGCCGGTCGACGACCCGCAAGGAGCGCCGCAGTTGGTCGATAAGCCCGGCATCATTCTCGGCAAGGAACTCGCCATGCGCCTCGGCGTGTTTCCCGGCGACACGCTCAACGTGGTGTCGCCGGTCGGCCCGATCAGCGCGATGGGTATGGTCCCGAAAATCCGGACCTTCGCCGTCGTCGGACTGTTCCATTCCGGCATGTACGAATACGATTCTTCGCTCGCCTATATTGAGCTTGGTGAAGCGCAGAAATTCTTCAACATGAGTGACGGCGTCTCCGGCATCGAAGTAAAAGTGACGGACGTGTTCCGCGCCGATGAGATCGCCCATACCATCGAACAAGTACTGGGATTCAGCCACGGAGCCAGGGACTGGATGCAGATGAACCGCAACCTCTTCTCGGCCTTGAAACTGGAAAAAACGATGATGTTTCTGCTGCTCGTCCTCATTACAATCGTCGCATCGTTCAACATCGTGAGTACCCTCACGATGATCGTGACGGAGAAGCAAAAGGAAATCGCGATTCTCAAGGCGATGGGGGCAACCAGACGCAGCATCCGGCGGATTTTCATGCTGAACGGCTTGATCATCGGACTGTCCGGTACGGCCATCGGCATTCCGCTGGGGTATGCCTTCCTCTGGCTGATCGAGAGGTTTTGGACCTTCGATGCGACCGTGTACTACATCTCGAAAATTCCCGTGCACGTGCTGGCCGAGGACGTGCTGCTCGTAGCCGGATCAGCCATCCTGATCAGCTTCGCCGCCACCGTGTATCCGGCCAATCAAGCCGCCAAACTCGAGCCCGTCGCGGCACTGCGGTACGAATGATCAAAGTCAGCGATCTCCATAAGTCTTTTTCGATGGGTTCCTACGACCTACCGGTGCTCAAGGGCATCAATCTGGAGATTCAGCGTGGTGAGTTGATTGCGATCGTCGGCGCGTCCGGAGCCGGCAAGAGCACGTTGCTTCACATCATCGGGACGCTCGACAAACCCACCAGAGGCATCGTCACGTTTGACGGACAAGACCTGTTCCAGCTGACCGAGGCTCAGCAGGCAGAATTCCGCAACACACGTATCGGCTTCGTGTTCCAGTTTCACCATTTGCTGCCGGAGTTCACGGCCTTGGAGAACGCCGGCATGCCGGCCTTGGTGCAGCGGCGCGACGCCGCTGCAGTTGAAGCCGACGCGACGGCATTGCTGACGGAAGTCGGGTTAGGCAAGCGTCTGCATCACAAACCCGGCGAACTGTCGGGAGGCGAGCAACAACGGGTCGCGATGGCACGGGCGCTGATGCAGAAACCGGATCTGGTCTTAGCCGACGAGCCGACCGGGAATCTCGATACCCATAGCGGCGATGCCTTGTTCGGCCTGATGCGCGACCTCAACAAGTCCCGCGGCACCACATTTGTGATCGTAACCCACAACGATAAACTGTCCTCCCAGGCGGACCGTATCGTGCACATGCAGGATGGCCTGGTCGTCTAATTGCAGAGATTGATCGTGACGAGGCGGTTTTTTGGTTAGAATGCGTCAGGCATACGAAACATGGTGAGCATGAACCGAGCCCTTGCATACACACTCCTGTCGGCTGCACTCGCCGGAGTCCCCGCCCAGGCGCTGGCTCTGGAATTTGTGATAGCCGGGCCGCGAGCGAGCGGCATGGGCGGCGCCGGCGTTGCGGTGACAACCGACTCCCTCGCGACCTATTGGAACCCAGCCGGTTTGGCGATGACGCAGACAGTGGACATCCGAATTCAAGGGAGCGGAATGGCGATCGACCGTCGGGGCCTTGGCGAGGCCATTCGAGATCTGGAAGATTTCAGCCCCAGTGATCCCGCCGCAGCAGCGAAAGCAAATGACATCGCCAATCGCCTGAACCAGCCCGGTGCCACCTTGTCGGTGAATGGGGTGGCCGGCCTGTATCTCAAAGGTCATTTCGGCGAGCATGCCGTCGGGATGAATGTTTCCGATGTGGCGACCGGCGGTGGATATATCAGCACCCCCGTTAATCCCGTGACTCTGACAGGCACGATGGCCTTGCGCGGATTCGAAGCCAGGCAATTGGCTTTTTCCTATGCCTATGCCTTTTCGGACAAGACGTTCGCGGTCGGCGTCACGGCGAAAGTCATCCAGGGAGCTGCCTACTCCGGATCGGTCGCTCTACAAGGCGGCAACGGCGTCACCATCACCAACCATTTCGGCAAACCGACGATCTCGACGACTTACGGAATCGACTTGGGGGCCATCTATCGGCCCGTGTCATGGGTCCGTTTCGGTCTCGTGGCGAAGGATATCAACAAACCGGTGTTCGACGACACAGGCGGAGGAGAGATCAGGCTTGAACCGCAAGTTCGTGGGGGCATGGCACTGAATCCCTGGTCCACGCTGACTCTCACCGCGGATGTGGATATTACGAAGAACAAGACCCTGTTGCCCGGGGTCAAGAGCCAGCTCTTGAGTCTAGGGGCGGAACAAACGTTCCTGACCGAGTTCATTTCACTGCGAATCGGCACATTCAAGAATATGCAGGACGCGGCATCACCATTCATTCCTACGGCAGGCTTGGGTCTGCGATTATTCTTCTTGCGCGCCGACGTAGGTGGCGGTTATGACTTCCGCGAAGAGGGTGCGCTTGTGTCCGGCTCGATCTCCGCAACATTCTAACATGGTATACTGAAGTCTCATGTTACGCTCGGTACGCATACGACTCAGCTCGACGTTCGTCGCTCTTATGCTGCTCGCCGGATGTAGCGGCTTGCAGGAGGCCTGGGAAGGTCCTGGGGCCAAGGGCTTCGCCCCTCAAGCCATTGCCGTGCTGCCTCCGATGGCCAGCCAATACGACAGCGCTCGTGAGGACATTCAAGAAGTCCTGGCCGTGGCGCTGCGGAGGCAGGGCCACATCGAACGCGTGATGCTGCCCGAGAGCGTCACGGATATTTTCCAGAGTTCGAAACCCGCGTTCGATTCGCTGGTCTTCTATTTCTCTCGTTTGGAAATGACCGGCCAGTCCGACAAAGATTCGGCCATGGCTCTGGGGAAAGCTCTGACGGTCGATGCGTTTCTGGTCGTGCGGGTCAACTCGTGGGAATACGTCCGCAAGGAAGGCGATAACGTGGGCCGGGTGGGGTTGAGCCTGCGCCTCGTGGATGCGACGACCGGGACCACGGTGTGGAAAGCGCGCCACGAACGGTCCAGCAGTTACATGTTCTTCAAGCCGAACCTTAAAGACATCGCCAAGGAACTTGCCCTGGAAATGATCTCCTACATGCCTCCCCAGCCGAAGCAGTGATTTCGTTCTTCCCCGGTTTGTTCACGGCAGATCCGGTCAACGCACTGTATCCACCATGGCGGTTTTCAACGACCGCACAAACTCAGCAACGTGTCCAACCATCCCGGGATCTTGTTGGTGGGAGGCAATGCGTTTCACAATGGCACTGCCAACAATGACGCCATCGGCCATTTTGGAGACCTGTGCGGCATCCTCCGGCGTCGCCACGCCAAAGCCGACGGCGACCGGAGAGGCGGAGACTTTCTTCAGTTTCTGAACATTCTGCTGGATATCCGTCACGTTGCTGAGCTTTGCCCCGGTAATGCCGGTCAACGAGACGTAATAGACAAATCCGTGCGATTCCTCTGCTACCAGCCTTCGCCGACTTGGCGTGCTGGTCGGTGCCAATAGAAAAATGAGCGGCAAGCCAGCAGCATCGGCTGGACTCTTGAGCGGGCCAGCTTCATCCGGCGGCATATCGGGGACAATCAATCCATCCACTCCGGCAGCCTTCGCAGCTCTGCAGAATTTTTCATACCCCATGGCATGGATCGAGTTGTAGTACAGCATGAGGACGATCGGGATCTCTGTGCGCTGCCTAAGGGACTTCACAGAATCCAAGATCTTGCGTAGCGATGTGCCGCTCTTCAGCGCCCGCTCTGCGGCCTGCTGAATCACCGGCCCATCCGCAATGGGATCGGAGAACGGCACACCGAGCTCAATGATATCGGCGCCTGCCTGTTCTAAGGCCACGACCAGCTGTTCTGTCTCAGCCAATCCCGGATCCCCCGCCATGAGATAGGCAATGAGGGCTTTCTCTCTCTTATCACGCAATCGTTGAAACGTGGTTTCCAGCCGCCCGCTCATAACTCCACTCCTCGCATCCTGGCCACTTGCTGGACGTCTTTATCCCCACGACCGGACAGGTTGGCGATGATCACTTGTGACTTCTTCAGCTTGGGGGCCAGTTTGATGACCTGTGCAATGGCATGGGCGCTTTCTAACGCGGGAACAATGCCTTCCTCACGAGCGAGGAGATCAAACGCGGCCAAGGCTTCAGCATCTGTCGCATAGGTGTAGTCGATGCGCCCCTGATCATGATAGAGGCTATGTTCAGGGCCAACCGCTGCATAATCTAATCCGGCCGACACGGAATGGGTCAAATTGATCTGCCCGTTGTCATCCTGCAGCAGATAGGTCATGGTCCCTTGTAAGACACCCGGTTTTCCGCCGGAAAACCGCGCGGCATGCTTCCCGCTCACAATCCCGCTCCCTCCGGCTTCGACACCCACCATCTTCACCTTGCGGTCACCAAGAAACGCGTGAAAGAGCCCGATGGAATTGCTCCCACCACCGACGCAGGCCACGAGATAATCCGGCAACTTTCCCTCCGCGGCCAGAATCTGTTTCCGTGCCTCTTTCCCAATAATCGCCTGAAAATCTCGGATCATCATGGGATAGGGATGCGCCCCGAGAACCGAACCGAGAATGTAATGGGTGGTGCGAACATTGGTGGTCCAATCACGCATCGCTTCACTGATGGCATCTTTCAACGTCCGGCTTCCGGCATCAACGCCTGTCACTTTCGCGCCGAGCAACCGCATGCGGAAGACATTCAAGGCCTGGCGCTGCATGTCCTCCGTGCCCATGTAGACTTCACAGTCGAGCCCGAACATCGCGGCTGCCGTGGCAGTTGCCACCCCATGCTGACCGGCCCCGGTCTCGGCGATAATTCGTCGCTTTTTCATGCGCATCGCCAGCAGCACTTGACCGATCGCGTTGTTGATCTTATGCGCGCCGGTATGACACAGGTCTTCCCGCTTCAGATAGATCTTGGCCCCGCCCAATTTCTTGGTCAGTCGATCGGCACGGTAGAGACTCGTCGGACGCCCGACGTACTGTTTCAGATAGTAGGCGAGATCAGCCTGGAACCGGCGGTCTTTTTTGGCTTTGGTGTATTCCTCTTCCAGTTCCAGCAATGCTGGCATGAGGGTTTCCGGCACATACCGTCCCCCATAGGGTCCGAACCGGCCATGGCTGTCTGGAAGCATTGGCATATACACAACTCCTCCCCAATAAATCGACCGCAGTATAGTCGTCCCTATTTGACCGGAACAAGCCTGGCCGCTTCGATAAAGGCTCTGACTTTCTCCGGATCCTTCTTGCCTGGACTCTTTTCCACCCCACTGCTGACGTCGACTCCGTAGGGCCGTACCAGCCGCACGGCTTCGGCCACATTCGACGGCGTCAGGCCGCCGGCCAACAGAATCGGCACAGCCCGAGCCGCCTCCGCCGCCAATGTCCAATCAACCCGGTGCCCCGTACCACCGTAGGCTTGATCCGAAAATGCGTCGATGAGAACCCCTCGCACACTCGCCCGCCCTTGGAATTCAGCCACGGCGAGAAAGGACCCACGATCTCTCACACGCAGTGCCTTGAGCACCGGACGGCCGAGATGCTGGCAATAGGCTGCGGTTTCGTCTCCATGCAGTTGGGCCAATGCGAATCCGCATTCGTCCATCAGGGACCGCACGGCGGCGGCGTCTTCGTTGACGAACACCCCGACCGGCAAGACAAAGGGAGGAAGGTCCGCAATGATGGCTCGCGCCACGGACGGCTCCACCCAGCGAGGGCTCTTCCGGTACATCACGAAGCCCAGCGCATCCGCGCCTGCCGCCACGGCAACCTGAGCATCATCACCATTGGTAATCCCGCAAATTTTGATCTTCACCATACCGTCTTTCCGCACACCTATGCCGACTGCCGGTTGCCGGATTTGATTCCGAGCAGCTCGCGCACCTTCTCACCGGTACGCTCGGCACGAATGAGCGCCTCTCCGATCAGCATGGCATGGATACCGGCGTGGACCAGCTGCTCCACATGGCTACGCGTGTGGATCCCGCTTTCGCTGACGATGAGCCTGTCGGCAGGAATCCGCTTCGCCAATCGAAAGGTCACTCCCAGATCGGTCGTGAACGTCTTCAAGTCACGATTGTTGATCCCGATCAGCCTGGCGGCAGGCACCCATTCCAGCACCAGATCCAGCTCCCGCTCATGATGCGTTTCGAAGAGCACGTCCATCCCAAGCTCGGTAGCCAACGCATGGAAATCCATCAGCTGCCGCCGCTCCAGCGCCGCCACGATCAGCAGTACCGCATCGGCGCCATGGGCCCGCGCTTCGTAGAACTGGATATCCTCGACCATGAATTCTTTGTTCAGCGCGGGGAGCGGAATGGCTTTCTTGATCTCCGCCAAGTAGCGGAGGTCGCCCTGAAAGAAATCCTTATCCGTCAGGACGGAGACGGCCGACGCGCCATGTTCATGGTAGGCGCGCGCAATGGCCAGATGATCGAACCGCTCCGCGAACTCCGGCCGCAAGAGACCCAAACTGGGAGAGGCTTTCTTCACTTCTGCAATCAGAGCAGGGCTGGCATCGGCCCTAGTGGCGTCGAGCGCGACGGCAAACCCCAGCGGGGCCCCCAGATCCCGAATAGCCGATTTCAACTCGGCGAGATACGCGCGGCTCTGCTTGTGCCGTAGCTCAGCTTTCTTATGTTCGAGAATGCGATCGAGAATCATCGGCGGTTAGACCTTGTTCGTGTAGGCAACGAGCCGCTCAAGTTTCTCGGCAGCAGCACCCGAATCGATGGTCTGTTGCGCGAGACGGAACCCCTCTTTCAACGTCTTCGCCTTGCCCCCGACGACCATGGCGGCGGCGGCGTTGAGACAGACGATGTCCCGTTTCGGACCTTTTCTGCCCCGTAAGATGTCACGCGCGATACGCGCATTGTCTTCAGGCAGGCCGCCGGCGATCTCTTTTCGCGGCGTGCGCGGGAGGTCGAACTCTTCAGGAGAGATGAAATAGCTCGACACGACACCGCCCTTGCCTTCGGAGATTTTTGTCCGATCCGATACCGTGATCTCATCCAGCCCATCCATGCCATGGATCACGAGGCAATGTTGCGCTCCCAATTCCAGCAGCACCCGCCCGAGAATCTCGGTCAAGTTCGCATCGTAGACCCCCAGCACTTGATGCGTGGCCCCGGCCGGGTTCGCCAGCGGCCCCAAGATATTGAGCAGCGTTCTGATGCCCATCTCTTGCCTCGGCCCGGCGCAATGTTTCATCGCTTCGTGATAGAGCGGGGCGAACAAGAAGCCGATGCCCACTTCATCAATACAGTCGGCCACTCGGTCGGGAGGCACATCGATCTTGACGCCCAGGGCCGTCAACACATCGGCGCTGCCGGACTTGGACGAGATCGACCGGTTGCCATGCTTCGCCACGGTGATGCCGGCTCCGGCGGCCACAAAAGCCGCCGTGGTGGAAATGTTGAACGTGTGGGCGCCGTCGCCTCCGGTTCCACATGTATCCACGACGACTTTGGCACCGACTCGGAT
>DASUMN010000249.1:0-4265 GCA_036277675.1 Nitrospira sp.
ATAGGCGGTGATGGCCGTCTCATGCTGCAGTGTCAGGCCGATCGAGTCCAGCCCTCGATAGAGGCAATCTTTACGGAACGGATCGACGTCAAATCGACACACCGTTCCCCTCGGTGTCGTGACCGTTTGCTGGCCAAGATCTACCGTGAGTGTATACCCCATTGTTTGGGCGGCCTCGGTCATAAGGGACAGCACCTCGTCCCCCTTCAGCACCACCGGCAAGATCCCGTTCTGGAAACAGTTGTTGTAGAAAATGTCGGCAAAACTCGGCGCGATCACGCAACGGAACCCTTGATCGAGCAGAGCCCAGGGCGCATGCTCACGGGACGAGCCACAGCCGAAATTGTCGCGGGTCAACAAGATCGTGGCGCCCTGATAGCGGGCTTGGTTCAAGAAAAACTCCGGATCGGGCGATCCATCCTTTCTTTTCCGCCAATCGAAAAAGAGGCCGTCACGGAGGCCGGTCCGTTTGATCGTCTTCAGGAACTGTTTTGGGATGATTTGGTCCGTATCGACGTTGACGCGATCGAGCGGCGCGACAAGACCGGTCAATTGTGTGAAGGCTTGCATACTGATTACTCCCAGGTCCTGATATCGACGAAATGCCCTTCGACGGCGGCGGCCACCGCCATGGCGGGTGACACGAGATGGGTCCGACCACCGGCCCCCTGACGTCCCTCGAAATTTCGATTACTGGTAGAGGCGCACCGTTCACCCGGTTGGAGCACGTCCGCGTTCATCGCCAAACACATGCTGCAGCCGGCCTCGCGCCATTCAAAGCCAGCTTCGCGAAAGACCCGGTCGAGCCCTTCGGCCTCGGCTTGCTGTTTGACGAGTCCAGATCCGGGGACCACCATGGCATGCACCGTTTTGGCCACTTTCTTTCCCTTGGCAAAGGCGGCGGCAAGGCGGAGATCCTCGATTCTCGAGTTCGTGCACGAGCCGATAAAGACCTTGTCGATCGTGATCTCGGTCATCGGCATATTAGGAGTCAGGCCCATATATTCCAGGGCGCGCTCCGTCGCGTGTCTCGTCTTTTCATCCGGCATCGCCATCGGATCCGGTACACGCTGATCCACACCGGCCACCATGCCGGGGCTTGTACCCCAACTGACTTGGGGAGCGATGTCCTCCGCCCGCAGGGCGACGGTCATATCGTACGTGGCGTCCCCATCGGTCCTGAGCTGCTGCCACGCGTTTACCGCCTGATCGAAAAGGTCACCCTTTGGCGCGAGCGGCCGCCCCTTGATGTAGGCGATGGTCTTCTCATCCGGCGCCACCATGCCGGCGCGGGCGCCACCCTCGATCGACATATTGCAGAGGGTCATGCGGCCTTCCATGCTCAAGGCGCGAATGGCCGAGCCGGTGTATTCGATGACGTACCCCGTTCCCCCGGCGGTGCCGATTTGGCCGATGATGGCGAGGATGATGTCCTTGGCCGAACAGCGGGAGGAGAGAATGCCCTCGACGCGGATTTCCATCGTCTTGGGCCGCTTTTGCACCAGACATTGCGTAGCCAGCACATGCTCGACTTCGCTGGTGCCAATGCCAAATGCCAGCGCGCCGAACGCGCCGTGTGTCGAGGTGTGGGAATCCCCGCAGACAATGGTGGTGCCCGGCAACGTGAACCCTTGCTCCGGGCCGATGACATGGACGACTCCCTGCCTGATATCGTTCATGCCGAACAGGGTGATCCCGAAATCCCGGCAATTTTCTTCCAGCGTGTGGATCTGCTTGGCGCTGATCTGGTCGGCGATCGGCAGTGTCCGGTCGGTCGTCGGAACATTGTGGTCGGGCACCGCCAGCGTCGCGGCGGGCCGCCGAGGCCGACGTCCGGCTAGTTTCAACCCTTCAAATGCTTGTGGGGACGTGACTTCGTGGACCAGCTGCCGGTCGATATAGAGCAGCGTGGTGCCGTCCGGCTCCTCCCGGACGACGTGGGACTCCCAAATTTTGTCGAACAACGTTGTGCCGGCCATGACACGCACTCCTTGCCATTCTCGCGCCGTGAAAGAGAGGGAGGGTCATTATACATAGGCAGTCGGTTGCACGCCAGCAGGCTCAGCCGGTTGCCATAGAGACACGAGCTTCAGGATCGGTCCCGTTCTGCCGATAAGCAAGGGATGGATAGACCGGCACTCAATCCCGATTCAATTGCCATCCCCCGATGGACCATCAAACGCGACACACGGTCGATCGGCTGTGCCTTTTGCCAATCGATCATCGTCTGTGTCACGACCGACTCCAGACAACTGGCATTCTGCTGTTGCCGCGTCGTGGACTATCGCATCCTGCCGGGAGAATACCCGCGGGTCACCGACGGTCGGAGGCGCTGACGATCCCGCCGCTCCTGTTGCTTGCATCCCATCACGGTCCGTGTTAGCAGAATACCTGAACCATTCAGTACGGCCATCCAACCCATTCCAGGTACCGTGGCTTCTCCGATATGGGCTCATCCATCAGTGGTCGTGTGGACCCAGCATCTGCTCGATAGCTATCGCCATTGGACCGGTCGAGAGTTGCTTAGCCGATCCGGATCGATCGAAGACCAGGCACAGGCGTTGTTCGATGCGCCGTTCGTCGTCGTGTCGCATGGGGCGGACCCAGACCCGATCTTGAATTAC
Source organism: Nitrospira sp. (assembly GCA_036277675.1). Taxonomy (GTDB): domain Bacteria; phylum Nitrospirota; class Nitrospiria; order Nitrospirales; family Nitrospiraceae; genus Nitrospira_D. The sequence continues at coordinate 2,625 of DASUMN010000249.1, forward strand.
GGGAATCACGCGGCGCTCGAGCTTTGGGACATGACGTGGGAGCCATTTACGCAGACGCCTTCACGGCACACAGCCGAGCCGCTGAATCAAACAGAACGGGCAGCGATGCTGCGGATTGCGGGCCAGCAAGGCTACTTCGAGGGCTATCGCGGCGTGAGAATCTCTTCGACGGGCCGCCGATTCCTCGTCGAGGACGCCACGGTATGGAATGTGCTGGATCCATCCGGTCGGCGCATCGGCCAAGCGGCGACGTTTTCACGCTGGTCATTCCTGAAGGAAGCGTGCCGACGCCCATAGGCCGAAGGCGGCTCTTTTCTTGCCTGGATCACCGTGCCATGTTATGACTTCCCCCTATGAATTATTCCGCCATTGCCTCTGCCGCCGTCATTGCGTTGTTGGCGGTCGCAGGATGCGCCACCCAGCCGCCCGTTTTACCCTCGGTGACGGTTGATGAGCCGAAGAACGACCGGTCTATTCTTGCGGGCGAATGGGAGTACGAAGACGGCGCGACGGTCACGCTGCGCCTTGATCAACAGGGCAACGGCACCTACCCATTCAAGGGCGGGCGGTTTGAAACGTCCCAGCTTACCGGCCACACCTGGGTCGGAACATGGTCTCAAAAGGAAAACGACCGGGAGGGTGGATTCTCCGTGAAATTGTCCGAGGACTATTCGGAAGGTGAGGGGACTTGGTGGTACGTGAGAATCGGCGCCGACAAACAGCCCACTCAAAAAGGTGGCACGTTCCGCCTCAGCAAGAAAGCCTCGCTCACACAGCGCAGGTCTGACCGGATTCCTACCCCGTAATCGGCCGGGTTTGGCCCTCACCGCGCAGCGCGTCCCACGTCAGGGATGGATGGGAATTCACTCACTCTGTCGCACGTGCAAGAGCTCGGAGTTGCCGCCGGACAGGGTTTGGGCAAGATGGATGGGTTGCAACGATGCCGCGATAGCGTGGATCTGGCTGATTAAATTCGAGCGCCTGTCCGCTCCCGTCAGCCATCGTGCCTCCCATCTCTTCGATCAGTAGAGTCCCCGCCGCGACATCCCATTCGTTCTCCGATTCGAACGTGGCGACCGCATGGATCCGCCCGCTGGCGGCAAGCGCGAGAGCCCAAGCGATGGATCGCATCGGACGGGCTGCAACATGGGCCTCCAGAGACGTGAAGCGGCCGATCTCGTGCTCCCATGGACTCAGGGCGATCACTGGGTGCCGGTCGGGTGGGTGTTCCTGCCGGGATGCCGGTTCGTCGTTGAAAAGGAGTCCTCCGCCTCGCTTGGCGGAGAATAATTCGTTCGTCGAGGGATTGAAGATCGCCGCCACAACCGGGCGGCCTGCTTCAATCAGCGCCGCGGAGATACAAAACTCCGGCTCCCGGTTGATGAACGCCTTCGTGCCGTCGATCGGATCGATCACCCACACCCGTGCTTTTTCGAGACGGGCCGGATCGTCCGGCGATTCCTCAGACAGCCATCCGTCGTCGGAAAACAATTCCAGTAGACGGCTTTGAAGAATCCCATTGACCGCCAGATCCGCGGAGGTCACCGGAGACCGGTCCGGCTTGATATGAATCTCGAAGCCTTGGGACGCGAGCCGGAGCGCCTCTGCGCCCGCTGTTCTGATCGCCTCGGTCACGATGCG
>DASUMN010000250.1:0-7064 GCA_036277675.1 Nitrospira sp.
TTGCCGCGCAGTGGCGCGCTCGGGCCATGAAGTCAAGCGGTTGGGGGATCATGGACGGCTATATCTGGCACACCTACCTGTCGCCGGCGCTGCCGAAATTTCTTTACTTCGACGATTACAAGCTGCTTGAGGGCAAGATCAACTTGCCGTGGCTACAACAGCGGGAAGCGGCCAATCAGTTGAGCGACGCCGACGAGACGGCGCAAGGCCTCCTGCAGCTTGCAGGCACGACGCTGAAAGAACTCATGAGCGACGAGGACTATGAAACCGCGAAAGCCAAGATCGAAGCCATCGGGCTGAACATCACGCAGAAAGTCTTTGAGTTCTGGAAGCAGAACCAGGACCTGGACGTGGAGTTCGATCTCAAGAGCAATGCCAAGGATGTGGCCCCCTACAATAACGGTATCAATCTCTACATCCGTGTCAAGAATCGGCGGCACGGCGTGACGGTGCCGTTCGATCAACGCAGCAAGGGCTTTATCTGGTTCTTCAGTTTCCTCGTATGGTTCGACGCCGTGCAGTCGCGGGCATCGACAAAGGATGATCTGATCTTGCTGATGGACGAGCCTGGATTGAACCTGCATGCGCTGGCTCAGGCCGACTTTCTCTCCTACATTCGGAAGCTCTCGGGACAGCACCAGATCATCTACACGACGCATTCACCGTTCATGGTGGACAGCGCGTATCTTGATGATGTGCGTGTGGTTGAGGACCGTGCCACGGAAGGCACCAAAATTACGGGCGACCTGGCAGGTTCGTCTGACGAGAGCGTCTTCCCGTTGCAGGCCGCGCTCGGCTACTCCATCGCGCAGAATTTGTGTAGGACTAAGAACAACATCTTGATTGAAGATCCGGCCGACCTGATCTTGCTGCAGCACATGGGTGCACTACTGGAGACCAGCGGCAAGTTGGGCCTGGAGGATGCGACCCTGGTGCCGGTCGGTGGGTTGGATAAACTGGCCACCTTCGTTGCGCTGATCGGGTCCAACAAGTTGAACCTTGTCGTGCTGCACAACCGCCCTGCTGTCTTGCTCCAGAAGCTGGAAGACCTGGTCAAGCAGAAGCTGATCGAACGCAAGCGCGTTCTCGATTACTCGATGTTCCTGGAACCCGCGCCCAGCGAAGCCGGCATCGAAGACCTGCTGCCGGCCGATGCGTATCTTGCGGCCTTTAACCAAGCCTACGTCACCGAACTGAAGGGCGTGACGCTGACGGCTGCTGAATTGGGAGAACAACCGCACATCACCGAGCGTATCAATCACTGGCTAAAGGCGAAAGGCATCACCCTCTTGAGGGACGGGGGCTTCAACCGCTACCGCGTCGCCCAAGCCATCCTGCCGGCTCTCAAGGCCGATATGTTCAAGCCTGAGGAGTTAGATCGGTTTGAGCGGCTGTTTGCGAAAGTGACGGAAGTACTGTAACTGCGCGGCCGTACGCTACCCATTTTTGGTGTCACCTTCGACAAACTTGTTCGTCTGGTAGGATAGGCGTCCTGGCTTTCCGCCCTGATAGTCGAAGTTACTTCACTCGAGGCGTGTCACGCGTGAGTGAACGGACAAGGGAAAAATCTCGCTGTGCGCCAGTTATCGTAACTGGCGCACAATCGGGTTATGCTCTGTCAGCTTGAGCAGGGGGGCGCAAGGAATCTATCGCTGAATAGATACGGACCTCTGGCCTGATCAGGCTCGGGCGATCACACGCGTCGCGGTTCCGCCCACCGCCGCGTCGGATAGAGCACCTCGACTTTGCTGGGGCGGGAATTTTCTCTGGTCTTCGTCGGCCCTTCCTCAAACGCTCTGAGGAACCAGTCGGATACCGTGCGGCTCACAAACAAGATAAAGCCCGTCAATATCGCAAATCCCAATATGATCTCCATGGTGCCTCCTTTGGGAAACTCCGAGTGCTATGACCAACCCTGTAGGTGTTGATGCAAGCGGGGTGCCATTAAAGAAGGGCCTATTCTCTGTACGGTATGGTTCACGGTGAGTTGGGGGTGCAAAACCACGCATGTGCTTGAAGAACTTTACGATGAAGGCATCCGGCTACACCGTCCTCAGAAGATAAATCTATAGCCTAAGGGCTGGCAGCGCCCTTCAGTGAGGGAGGGCGGCCTCCACATTTTGTCTCCTGCAGTGCTCAAACTTGCTCACTCGATTTGACAGGAAACCGTTGATAGGCAAGCGCTTGCTGCCGTAAAGGCCCTTCTATTGGAGGATGTACGGCTGTTCAAGATTGCTACACTCTGGGGCCAATTAGAAAGGCGAGCGAGCCCTTTTGCCGCGGTTCTGGTGGATGCGCTCTCATTTGTAGAACCCTCCTGCTCAGTTTCTCACGCAAATACGGGGTGAATCTCCGCCATGGCATGTGGCATCATGTTTGCGTTGTTTCGGCAGAGAGAGATGTGCAGTTATTGAGAGTAACCTCAAGGAGGATCAGCATGGTTAAGATTGTGTCGGTGGTTACCGCTGCGGCGGTGCTGTTCACATTTTCAAATCTGTTTGCTCAAGATGGTGCGATGGATTCAGCCACGGCCCCAACGGATCCTGCGGCGGTTTCTGCTCCGGCTCAAGAGCAGGCCCTGGAAAAGGAGGGGAAGGGGGGGAAGCGCGAGCGAGGAGGTGACGATGAGGGGGAGGACAAGGGGAAGGGTAAGGGACATGGAAAGGGGAAGCACCAAGGAAAAGGTCGTGATAAAGGCGAGGGCAAGCTCCGCGGCTTAGATCGGGCAGATGAAATGGCCGGCGAGCATGGAAAGAAAGGGCGAGATAATGCCCGTGGCCGTGGTCAGCGTGGAAGAGACTGATTACGTGTCGGGCAAGTAGGTTTGATGGGAAAAATAGAAGCAGCCGGCCCACTAGGCCGGCTGCTTTTCTTTTTGCCTTGCGTCAATCTGGAGGATGGAAACGATACGGCAGTTTCCGTCAGACCGCCGGCAGGGTCAGCAGTTTCTTCATCTCACAGTGGGCCATGACGACGTCAGGAGCCCGTTGCAGCGCCTCGTAATAGCTTCGCTCGAAGCCGTCTCCCAGTTCGGAGGGACGAATTAAGGCCCGTACTTCAGTCAGGAGGATAGCCACATCCTCGGTCGTCAGTTCTTCGTCCTCCTCCAACACCTCGTCGATTCGGACCACGATGTTTGACAATGGATGGAGCCAGGTAAACCACGGATCGTTCATGACCAATTGCAGTAACTGTCCCGTCGAATCGACGCGCCCGTAGATCCGCTCGAAGGTCACCTGCTCGGCGACGATCAATGCTTTGTGCAGGCCCAAGAGTCCCTGCCGCACATCGGTGAGCATCCGGCGGAACGGGTTGGTTTCAAGGATCCGTGCCTGTTTTGACGATGTCGCCATGCAGTAATTCTAGCAGGTCATTCTAAAAATGCAGGGGTCCACAGCACAGCGGGTAGGCACACATGTACGTGATGTCCTATCGGGTACTTCAGGCGAGACTGTAATCACATAAACGATTACAGGAGCCTGTCTTGTCGTATTTCTGCGCGCTGATACGAGAGCCACGGACGTTCGCCGGTGCTCGTGACGCGCTTAGAAATCTAAGCGTGTGCCAAAAAACGAGAAGAGCTCTCCCGTAAGTCGGCCTTTGTCGTCGGGATCGGTGGGGTGTTTGCGCCGGAGGTAGTCGTTCAGGATACGGCCCTCGGCTGTTTTGTGGAGATGAGGACGACTGAGGTTCATGCGATATCGCTGGATGGCGGCGGCCACACGGCTGATGAAAATCACGGTGCCATCGGGATCGATTCGTTCGACGACCCCGATATGTGTGAGGGGATCGTTCAACTTGCCGTCTCTATTAAAGTCCCAGGTGTTGTCGAAAAACACCAGATCTCCGGGATGGGGGATGGGGCTTTGGTGGAGCCTGCCGTGCTGCCGCAGATGGGCATGGATCAGCCGCACGCCGTTCGCGTCGGTGTCCCCGGGGTTGCCGTCGTACAAGTCGATGCCATGCTTTAAGAAGATGGCGCGGGTGACGCCGGCGCAGTCATACGCGATGGGCCGGCCTTCGCTCGTGATAGTCCGCGCGCCAACGAGCTTGGCCGCTGTGCGCACGATGGCCATTCGATTTGGTCCGGGAAGCACGGCTTGGCAACAGGTACGCCTCGTCGAAATCGACGGGCTGGGGCGTGTAATCGACACCGATGGTTCAGCAGGTTCTATCAAGGCCGATGGGTGGCGAGGCGGGGGCGGTGCTGTTGTGCAACCCGCGAGCGTCGTGATGGCCACGGCCGTCATCATGAATAAGAAGCGCATGATGATGACGGGATCGTGACAAAACGATTTTAGGCGATGTGCCGGAGTGCGTCGATATTCTGGCGACAACTGATGGATCGCGGCGCAGTTTGCGTCGGCATGGGGATCCTCAACATGCTGGCGCAGGCGGTGGGTGCAGTTGGAGAGATTCATAGATGAGCGATGCTAGCACGAGCCGCGAGCCGGACCAAGAAAAGGGAGCTTTATGGCAGCGGTAGATGATTGCGTGTCATGCGATTACGACTTGCCGGGTGTGTCGAGCGCTTTGCCGATCTCGCCGATCAGGCGGCGTTCGATCTCGGCGGTCTCTTCGGCGCTGACGCTGAGGATGCGTCCGCCTTGCGCGACCTTCTCGAATTCCGCCTTCACGCCGAGTTTCGTGACATTGGCCGGTAAGGCCTGTAGCGAAATGAGGTACTGGTTTCGAAAGCCGGCGACTTCCAATGACGCGGGAGTGGAGATCTTGCGCTCCGTGACGTAGACGGCTTTCTGCTCCGTTTTGATGCCGACCTTGAGCTGGTAACCGTTGCGTGAGAGGGCTTCTTCTACCACCTTGGCTACAGTGCCGAGCGGGCGGGGCAGGGTATCGAACTGCGCGCCTTTGTCATCGATCTTCACGTTCTGGGCTGCCTGTGCCGCCGCGGTCCGTTGGATCTCCGAGGTCATGCGTTTCGTCTGAGCCAGCTGGTCGTCCAGCAGTTCGGATAGTCGCGCGGTCGACGCCTTGGCGGACTCGGTCGTTTGTCTGGCGTCGCGGAGTTCTTGATTGAGCAGATCGATCTGCTGTTGCATGACTTTGTTGCCGTCTTGCAGCGAGGTCAACAAAGATTCCTGCTTCGACACCTGCTTTTTCAGCGCCTCGTTCTCGGCTTTTAACGGCGACTCGTCGGGTGCGCAACCGGATACAGCCAGGAAAAGCAGAAGGAGGCCGATCGTCTTCGGTCGGCCAGTCATGGGAATGGTGTTGTCGTACATGAGGATGGGTCTCCCAAAATGGAGGCCCGATTATCCATGCTTCACCGCCTCTTGTCTATGTCGCCCTGGTATTTGATCGTTAGCTTGCACCATCGATCTTTGGCACTGTAGCATGCGCGGTCATGGCGGCCCTGATACGAAAGACCTTCTCGGTGCCTCCCCTCGGATGCAACTGCTCGATCATCGGCGATCCGGTGACGAAACGGGCGATCGTGATTGATCCGGGCGGGGCTCATGAGCGCATTCTCCATGAGGTGCAACAGCTGGGGCTTACCGTCAGCCACATCTTGCACACCCACGCCCACTTTGATCATTTTCTTGCCTCCGGCGCGATGAAGCAGGCTACTGGCGCTGTGCTCTGTCTGCACCAAGACGACCTCGAGTTGTGGAAAAACCTCGATGTGCAGTGCCGGATGTTCGGCGTACGGTCAGGGGCCGTGCCGATGCCGGATTATTGGCTCAAGGACGAAGAGACGCTCTTGCTGGGCGACATTCCTGTGATCGCGCTGCATACGCCGGGCCATACGCCGGGGTCGATGAGTTTTCATGCACCAGGCGACAAACTGGTCTTGGCGGGGGACACGCTGTTCCGTGGCAGCATCGGGCGCACTGATCTGTGGGGCGGTGATTTCGATGCGATCGAACAGTCGATCAGGGAACGGCTCTATACTCTCGACGACACGACGGTCGTGGTGACCGGCCATGGGCCGGAAACTGCAATCGGGTGGGAGAAGGAAAGAAACCAATTCATCCGTGTCGCATAGACGAGAGCGGATAGGGCCGGTTGTTCAAGGTGACTCTTTCGCCATACGCTCTTTCAGCCGTTCGAGCCGCTTCTCGGTGGACTGTTTGATGAACGTCATATTTTCGGCCAAGTGCTGTTGGGCGGTGATCGTGCCCTCTTCGCGCCGTTTGAGCTGATCCAGCCCAAATTGCGAGATGATCGGGCCGTCTTCCAGGTTCAGCTCTTTCCAAATTTCGGCGCAGCGTGATTGTTTGCCAGGCGGATACTTGTCGCAGGGGGGATCAACTGGTTTTGCCTCCACGCCGGCGTGAATAGCCAGTCCCAAGAGGACGAAGAGAAGACTCCGGTGAAAACCGAACATCGTACGTTCCCTCTGTATGGCTGACCGTTCGACCACGCACCATATCACAACGCATGCAGTCGCGCAGACGCTTCTGACCTATGAGATGGATGCCGAGATCTTTCTCAAGCAATGGGGCCGTAAGAAGTACAAGAAACCTCCGCTGCTGGTTGAGTGGGCGTCGGTGCTTCCCCAACCGGCACGAGTGCTCGACCTGGGCTGTGGCGCCGGACAAGATGCGCGCTATCTGACGAAGCTTGGCCATCAGGTGATCGGGTTGGATCGTACGATGCCGCTGCTCCGGTTCGCGCGGCGGCGCAGTGCATCGGTTCCGTTTGTCTTGGCGGATATGCGGACGTTGCCTGTTCGGTCCGGCAGTCTGGACGGGGTCTGGGCAGCCGCGTCGTTGATACATGTTCCCAAGTCGGTGGCGCGGCAGGTGCTAAGGAAGTTGCGTGACTGCGTGCAGCCGGACGGCTTGTTGGCCGCGACCGTTACTTATGGATTGAGAAGCCGGGTGAAAGAGGGCGGCTGGATGCCGGGCCGCTACTTCGCACGGTGGAAAAAGGACGAACTGGCCCGGGTCCTTGCTCGCGCCGGCTGGCAGGTGCTGTCGTTGCGCGTGGTCAGTAATCGGGAACGGAAGGGCAGGTGGATCAACGTGATCGCGCGGGGGATATAAGCTGCATCTTCTTTTCTTCCATGATCTGTATTCTGCGCCGGCTTTGCGCTGGGG
>DASUMN010000251.1:0-5158 GCA_036277675.1 Nitrospira sp.
GTACACGAAAACTCGGCTGTTCCATGAAATAGGCCGAAAGAAATCCATTCACGGCGGTCACGACCCACGGATGGGCTTTGATATAGCGGTAGCTGAGCCGGAGCTCGGTGACGATACTGTTGTCCTGCTGGTCCATCGCCGACACTGTAGCAATGTTTCCGCTGAGATCGCCACCACGAATGAAGGAGGAGGGTGGTGGTTACCGCTGATAGCAGTTCCCAGTGGGATCGTCAGGCGGGGAGTCGCGCACGCAATTCGGACCCATGGGCCGCGGGATTCCGACATACCCTTCGGCCGTATGGTTTTTATCTAGAATCTCATAGTGAGCCTCGTGACAGGCTCCTGAGCAGCCGGCGATGGTTGGAAGCGGGTTGCTCAAGGGCACGGCTTTCCCACCGATCGGGACGAAACGTGGATAGGTCATCATGGGCGAGTCGAACAGGAACCGCCCCTGTTGCGACGACTGTTCCACTCGTGTCGTGAATGTCGGACGTTTCTCTTTCGGTCGCAAGACCGTGGCCCAGGTGGGATCGTCGGGAGCAACCAAGAAGGCATTATTCCCTCGGTGGCATTCGGTGCACGAGACAGCGCCAGGCGCAAAGCCCTGGACCGGATCGCGGAGTGACGCGATGCGTACTTCGGCTGTCTCCGGTGTCCATCCGGTGCCCGATGCAGTCGGGTCATTGCCCCAAAAACAGGCATACCCTGTCGTGGCGCTTTGGCAGATGATCTGGAATGCCCCGCCATTTCTGCCGAGCGCGATGCAGGCACCTTTTCCTTGCGGGGGTGCGTACGACCAGACGCTTGCGAAGCTGGTCTGGTCAGTCGGCGACTCCTCGCTTGTATTGGGCGTCAGGAGGATGGTGTTGAGGCGGCCATGGCTCTGCCACTCCGATGATGAGGGTTTCCAATCGGGTGGAATTGGAACGCCTTTCGTGCGGCACGATTCCAGGTAGTCTCCATCGGCTAGGACCGTCACGTTGGCCATCTTAGCGGGAGCAGGCGATAGAGACTGTCCCCCGTCTTTGGGCGACCCTGTGAGTGAGCAACCTGCGAGGAGCACACAGACTAAGGCTCCGACCGAAACGTTCACCGCTGGCCCACGATCCCACAGCATTTCTGGAACCTCCGATAGAGCTATGCGTACTCAAACCGCATACGATCAGGTCTTACGTTGAGTGTCTCGTGTCTGGGCGCGGAAGCGCGCAGGGGGAACCCCAAACTGCCGCTTGAAGGCGCGATTAAAAGACGGCTCGGACTCATAGCCCACCTCGCCCGCCACTTCGGCCACGCTCTTGGACGTAGACGTCAGCACCTGCGCGGCGAGCTGCAACCGCCAGCGTGTCAGGTACCCCATTGGCGTGTCTGACAGATAATGTCGAAATCGCTCCGCCAACACGGAACGTGAGAGGCCGACCTCATTGGCCAGCGATGCAATCGTCCAAGGGTGAGCCGGCTGTCGATGCAGGAGCGCCAGCGCCTTCCCAATGTCCGGATCGCGTACCCCGGCAAGCCAGCCCCTCTGTGTCTGCGACAGCTGGGCAATATAGCGGCGTAACGTTTCTACAAACAACACTTCGGATAATTTCGCGATGACGGCGGCGCCGCCTGGGCCGGCGGCCTCTGCGTGATCGACCGAGTAGCGGAAGGTATCTTCGAGCCACTGTCCAGACGGGCTGTCCCGAATATGGACCTTGATAATCGGTGGCAGCCCCGCCAGGAAGACCTGCGAGAGTTGTGGGTCGCAGGTTAGATAACCGCAGACCAGCTTCGTGGTCTCTCCTCCTCCTCCCAATTGAGACACGATACGGCCTTCAGCAAAGACCTCCTTCAAGTGCGGCCCGCTGTCGATGGGTGTGACGGGAGGGCCGTTGCCCATGAGGTGCGCATTCCCGTGAGGAAGGATGACGACATCGCCGGCGGTCAAGGGCATGGCGCGGCTACCCTCTTTGAGGCGTACATAGCCCTGTCCTTCGGTGATGAGGTGGAAGATGAAGACGTGTTTGGGGCCGAGTGGAAAAAAGGATTCCATGGTGTGTGAATCGGGCTCACGCGTACACCACGGAGACGAGAATTCGCCGTTGAAGAAGACCGCTCCGTCCAATTTGACGGTTTTCAGGACTTCAGAGAGCACATCCATCTGGTGAACTTCTACGACGAGGCCTCTCGGCTAAACAGGCTGGACGCTCGGCTAAACGACGTGCAGCTTAGCACTCCCCTGATAAAAGAGCCAGACGCCCGGCTAAGGCGCCGTTGCGTCTGTCGTGTACAGTGCACTCAGAGACAGCGTGGCACAGGAAGCGGCGCCATTGATTCAGAACAATACAAGGGAGGAGGGCATCGTGACGAATGCAACGGTTGGAGAAATGGACAGTCTCAAGACCCGGCTCAAAGAGATCTGGACAGCCGGAGACTACGATCGGTTCTCACGGTACATGGAAGGAAGCGCACGAGAGTTCTACGAGCGACTCGACATCGCGCCGAATGGCCAGCTGCTTGATGTCGCCTGTGGCTCCGGCCAGCTCGCTTTGATGGCGGCGAAAGACGGGATGGAGGTAACGGGCGTGGATATCGCGAGTGCCTTAGTGGAACGAGCCCGGGTTCGCGCGCAAGCGGAAGGGCTGAAGGTCCGGTTTGAGGAGGCCGATGCCGAAGCGCTTCCCTTCGACGACGCGAGCTTCGACGTGGTCGTCAGTCTCATCGGCGCGATGTTCGCCCCGCGGCCTGACCATGTCGCGAAGGAATTGCTGCGGGTCTGTGTGCCGGGCGGCACCATAGCCATGGCCAATTGGACGCCGCAGGGATTTGTCGGGCAGATGTTCAAGTGCGTGGCAAAATTCATCGCGCCGTCCGGCATGCCGTCACCGGTGCTGTGGGGGGACGAGCCGACGGTTCGTGAGCGGCTTGGCCACGGACTTTCGCAGCTCAGCCTGAAGAGGCGGCAGTATCTCTTCAGCTATCCCTTTCCTCCTTCGGAGGTCGTCGAGTTCTTTTGCCAGTATTACGGGCCGACCAACCGAGCCTTCGCGTCGCTCGATGGCTCCGGACGGGACCGGCTGCGCCGAGACCTCGAAGAGCTCTGGTCGACCCACAATCGGAGTGGACACGGCAGCACCACCGTGTTCGCGGAATATCTGGAAGTGATCGGCATTCGAGCCTGATCGGCATTGAGAACAGTGTGGAACTAAAGGAGGAACAGCATGACACCATCGAATGAACGGGCGAGCGATACTGGCATACAGAAGGGAACCGGCCTATCCCGACGGGACTTTCTCGTCAGGGGAGGCTCAACACTGGCCCTTCTAGCCATATCCGATTCTTCACTGTTTGCGCGGATGGCAGGTGCGGCCGATGACGGAGAGGTCATCCCGTTTTTAGACCGGCCGCCTGCCCCGCCGGACGCGGCTATCAAAGCCTACGGAGAACTGAACCGGCTGGACTGGCAGAAGCTGACTCAGTGGATCACACCAAATGACCAGTTCTTCACCGTCAGCCATTACAACCGTCCGGTGATCCGGCCGGATGAGTACAAGCTCGAGCTCACCGGGCTCGTAAATAATCCAAAGACCTTCACTCTCCATGAGTTGAAGCGGCGTCCGCGGCAGGAAGTCGTCTTCACGCTCGAGTGTGCGGGCAATCACGGATTCGAGTGGTTTACCGGCGGTATCGGCACGGCCAAATGGGCTGGTACTCCGCTCGCTCCGCTACTCAAAGAGGCCGGTCTGAAGCCGGAAGGGCAGGAGGTCGTCTTCTTCGGTGCGGACGCGGGGGAGGAGGAGGTGCGAAGCGTCAAGATGCGCCAAGAGTTCAGCCGCAGCCTGTCGGTGACTGATGCCCTGCGCCACGACGTACTCCTCTGCTACGAAATGAACGGGGAATCGCTGCCGCAGGAACATGGGTTTCCGGTCCGGCTCATCGTGCCGGGCTGGTACGGAGTGGCAAACGTGAAATGGCTGTCACGGGTAGATGTCACGGACAGACGGTGGGCTGGTCGGTTCATGACGCGCGATTACGTGACTATTTGTGAGGAGGTACAACCCGACGGAAGGACGGTTTGGACACAAAAAGTAGTGGGACCGGCACGGGTCAAATCCGTCACGGCGCGGGTCGTCTCTCGAGGCGGCCAATATCAGATTGAGGGCGCGGCGTGGGGAGGGCCAATTGACCGGGTCGAAGTCCGGGTGGATAACGGACCCTGGGTTTCCGCCACCATCACGCGTGGCAGGGAGCAAGACTTTGCCTGGAAGTTTTGGACGCTCAACTGGGTTGGCGTCACCCCTGGTGAACATATGATCACATCACGTGTCGTGGGCTCGCAGGGCAGCGTCCAGCCTGCCGGGGATGATCCATTCTTGACGAACAAACACACGTACTGGGAGAGTAACGGACAGATTACGAGGCGGATCAGGATCGGATAAAAGGCAGATATGCAACGGTGTCCATCAGTCAGTGCGTACATGCTCACGCAAATACAGTAACATCCATTTCACGATATACAAGGAGGTCGGTCATGAAGTTCCATCACATCATTGGATTCGCTACGGCGGCTCTGCTCGCCTGTGCCGCACCCAGTTCAGCCACAGAGTCGACGGCCGCTGCTGTGTCCCAGAAGAACTCTTCGGACACGGTTCCTCTCTATACGAACCTTGGCTCCCATCACAAACGCATCTCCACAAAAGTCTCAGCCGCACAGCAATACTTCGACCAAGGCCTGCGACTGGTGTACGGATTCAATCATGCGGAAGCGATCCGTTCGTTCACGCGCGCCGCAGCGCTCGATCCCACCTGCGCCATGTGTTACTGGGGGATTGCCCTCGCCTATGGGCCGCACGTCAACGCTCCGATGGATGCGGCGAGCGGCGTGGCGGCGTATGTGGCGGTCCAGAAAGCACGATCCCTTCAATCACACGCAACAGCGCCTGAACGTGCCTACATCGAGGCGCTTGCGCAGCGCTACGAGGCGGATCCGCCGGCCGATCGTGTCCGGTTGGATACGGTGTATTCACTCGCGATGGGGCAGGTTGCCAAGACGTACCCGAAAGACCTCGACGCTGCGGCGCTGTATGCCGAATCGCTGATGGACCTTCGCCCGTGGAACTACTGGCGACCCGATGGGACTCCGTATCCCGGCACGAATGAAATCGTACGCCAGTTGGAG
>DASUMN010000252.1:0-10408 GCA_036277675.1 Nitrospira sp.
TTCGACAACTGGTTTGCGCGCTTGTTCGGATCGTCCCGCGAGGGGAATTACTGGATTCTGGATCTCGATCCCGAGTACCGCACGGCGTTGGTGGGCACGCCGGATCGACGATATCTGTGGATTCTGGCCCGCGCGCCACAGATTGATGACGCGACCTACCGGAAACTCGTGCACCTGGCGCGAGAGTTCGGCTATCCCGTCGAGGATCTCATCCGCGATCAGCGCCCCGGGCCCTCCTCGTAAGACGGTAGACTTGGCTGCTTACGAATGACTCACGGTGCGGTATGATGGGGTAAAGGCCGGCTGCAGCAAACGTGCCGCGCGCCGCCGTAGCAACTTCTTCAGACGAGAGAGTGTGGCATAACAGGAGGCATGAGATGAACGATCACGACACGCAACGCGCGGTGGGGATCCTCAACGCTATTATGGAACATGAATTGGCGGGCGTCGTGCGCTATACGCACTACTCGCTCATGGTGTACGGCTATAACCGCATTCCTATCGTGTCGTGGCTGAAGAGTAATGCCAACGAGAGCCTTGCCCATGCGCATAAGGCCGGGGAGCTGGTCACCTTACTCGGCGGCCACCCGTCGCTGAGAATCGGGACACTCTTGGAAACCGAGAAACATGATGTGGGGGACATCCTGCGGGAAAGCTTGGAGCATGAAAAGGGAGCTGTCGCCGCCTATTACGAACTTCTGAAAGTCTCCGAAGGCAAGTCCATTCTGTTGGAAGAATACGCACGAGAGATGATCGTCGGCGAAGAGTTGCATCTTGACGAGGTGAACAAGATGTTGCGCAAGTCAGGCGATGTCGAGCCGTTTCGTTCCTAGCCCATCGTAGAGGGGGCCGAGCCTTGTCATGTCACTATGAGGAGGCTCAGCCCACCGCGAGATTCTGCGAGTACCTTGTCTCTTCGTTTCGGCTGCACCGCAGCGGATACATTCCCTCTTGAGTTTACTCGCATTGACAGTCACTCCAGCCGGCAGTAGGCTGCGAGCTTCTTTACCAGGAGGCCGTCATGCCCACTGTCTCAGAAATTGCACCAGACCTCTTTCGCATTTCCATCTACGTGCCGGACATCGATCTGCAATTCAATCAATTCCTGGTGCGTGACGAAGAGCCGCTGCTCTTTCATACGGGCCCACGCGCGATGTTTACGCAGGTGCGTGATGCCGTGGCCACGGTATTAGATCCGGCGACGGTCAAGTGGATCGGCTTCAGTCATTTCGAGGCGGACGAATGCGGCAGTTTGCCGGAATGGCAGCAATTGGCACCTCAGTCAACGGCCGTCTGTAGCCTGGTCGGAAAACTGGTCAGCGTCGACGACTGCATGGCTCTCCGTCCGGCATTGGGGATGGCGGACGGCGAGGTATTGAACACCGGCACATATCGATTCCGGTTTTTGAGCACACCCCATGTGCCGCATTGTTGGGAGGCGGGACTGCTCTTTGAAGAGACCCAGCGGACCCTCTTATGCTCGGACCTCTTTCATCAGAACGGCGATGTGGAGGCGGCCACGCAGTCCGATGTGGTGGGGCGTTCCAGGCAGGTGCTCGTGGAATATCAGCAGGGGCCGCTGGCGAACTATCTGCCCTATTCGACACTTATGGAGCCGACGCTCCAGCGGTTGGCCGCGTTGCAGCCGAAGATGCTGGCGACGATGCACGGTTCGGCGTATGTCGGCGACGGTGCCCGCGCGCTCCGAGACCTGGCGGTTATGTTCAAAGAGGTCTTGGCCCCAGGGGTTGTTCTGCCTTGAACCTCAGCGACTGTTCTGTCAGAATGCGGCCCCGCATAGGGTTTTACACCACGATTATCCGGTCGGCCGGCCCGGTACCATCATCCGTCTGCAGCGACGGTAGGGATTTCAGGCCACAGGTTGTGTAGACGAGGAGGTCTGAGGAGATGAAGTTCCTCGCGGTGCATCCCGGTCCGCTCATGTATACGAAAATCTATCTGCGCCTGGAACCCCTCGGACTCGAGATGGTGGCGCAGGCGGTGCGCCAAGCGGGACACGACGTCCGTCTGATCGATCTGCAGGCAGATACCTGGCAAGACTATGAGGCGCTCATCCGGTCATGGAAGCCCGACGTTGTCGCCTTCGGATGCAATTACCTCGCGAACGTTCCGGAAATTGTAGACTTGGCGAAATTGACCAAGCGGGAATTGCCGCGGTCATTCGTGTTTGTCGGAGGCCACAGTGCTTCCTTTGTGGCGCAGGACTTTTTGAAGCACGGCGACGGCGCGATCGATTGCGTGCTCAAGGGTGAAGGCGAAGTGGCCGCACCCAAGCTGCTGGAAGCCGTGGAGCACGATCGCAAAGCCATTACCCAAGTGCCTGGAGTCGTCACCCTCGATGGAGAAGGACCTCCGGCGCAGTTCATCGAGAATCTCGACGATATCCGTCCGGCGCGCGATCTTCTTCGGAATCGGCGCAAGTATTTCATCGGGGTGCTGGACCCCTGCGCCTCGGTCGAGTTCGCGCGGGGCTGTCCCTGGGATTGCTCCTTCTGCAGCGCCTGGACGTTCTATGGCCGCAGCTATCGGATGGTCAGTCCGGAGAAGGCCGTGGAAGATCTGGAACGAATCGAAGAACCGGGGATCTTTCTGGTCGACGACGTGGCGTTCATCCAAGGCAAGCAGGGGATGGAAATCGGCGAGGGCGTGGCGCGTCGCGGGATCAAGAAGCAGTACTATATGGAGACGCGCGGCGATGTCTTATTGCGCAACAAAGAAGTCTTCCAGTTCTGGAAGACGCTTGGGCTCCAGTACATGTTTTTGGGCGTGGAAGCGATCGACGAAGAAGGGCTCAAGATGCACCGCAAGCGCATCTCGCTGGGCCGAAACTTCGAGGCGCTGGAATTCGCCCGCTCGCTCGGCATCACCGTCGCGATCAATTTGATCGCCGATCCGGACTGGGACCGCCAGCGGTTTGAAGTCATCCGGCAGTGGTGCTTGGAAATTCCGGAGATCGTGAACATCAGCGTCAACACCCCGTATCCCGGCACCGAAAGCTGGGTCACGGAATCCCGTAAGTTTCAGACGCGGGATTACCGCCTGTTTGATATCCAACATTCCGTGTTGCCGACGAAAATGCCGTTGCCGGAGTTCTACGAAGAACTGGTCAAGACGCAACAGGTGCTCAACAAGAAACATCTCGGTTGGGCCGCCCTCAAAGGGACGGCCAAGATCGCGGCGGGGCATCTGATGCGCGGGCAGACCAACTTCATCAAGATGCTCTGGAAGTTCAACAGCGTCTACAATCCTAAGCTCCAAATCGCCGACCACCAACGCCCGGCGAAGTATGAGATGACGCTTCCGTCGGCACCGCAGGAGATCAAGAACCTGGATGCCAAGCAGCTGTTTATCCTGCCGGCCAAGGGACGCCGAGGCCGCGCGCTCGACGAGTCGAGCGAGCAGTTTGTGGAGGCGACCCGGACGGGGACCAGCATCTAGCAGGATGTTGAAAAAGGCCGCTGGCTTTGTTCTCGTATCGCGCAGAGGCTCAACATACGGCTCCAAAGTATGCCTCGCCTCTTCGCTCGCTGCGGCCTTGCTGGACAGCCTTTTTGACCATCCTGCGGAATGCACATTGTCTATCTCGCGCAGTTACGCTGGATGAGACGCTGACGCCTCCACGATCCCTATTCTCCTTCCGCTCCTGTTATACTGACCCTGTTCATTTTCCCCGGAACTAACGGCCATGGGGATTCCTTCCTGGGATGAATTCGCTGAGACCGCGCTGAAACGGCTTACTGCGTCGGGCGCGGAATATGGCGACATTCGCATCCAACAGAGTACGACTGAAAGTATCCAGGGCGAGGACCGCCGCATCGCGTCCATCAGAAACATCGAAGACGCCGGATTCGGTGTCCGTGTGCTCTATCACGGCGCGTGGGGATTCGCCGCAAGTTCGATCCTGTCGTTGGAGGAGGTGCCCCGCGTCGCCGAACTTGCCGTGGAGATCGCGAAGGGCTCGGCATCGATCGCTGTTGAGAAAGTCCGGTTGGCCGAGGAGCCGGTGCATCGTGACCGGGTCGTGACCCCTTGCCGGATCGATCCGTTCAGCGTCCCGCTGGAGAAAAAAACCGACTTGCTGCTCAACACGATGGAGGCCTTGCATCGGCAGGCCGGGATCGTGCGAAGCAGCGCCAGTTTGTGGGCGCGCCGGGATAGAAAGCTATTCA
Organism: Nitrospira sp.; assembly: GCA_036277675.1. Lineage (GTDB taxonomy): Bacteria > Nitrospirota > Nitrospiria > Nitrospirales > Nitrospiraceae > Nitrospira_D. The sequence continues at coordinate 4,191 of DASUMN010000252.1, forward strand.
TGTCCACGGAGAGCTCACGCGTAGAGTTTGATCTTCTGGCTGGGCAAGGTGACTGTACCGCAACGGCATTGTATGACGGCCGGTTTGCATCGCGCAGCTTCAATACACCACATCTCCGGAAAGGCTATGAGCTGATCGAAGAAGCGGACTTTCTGCGAGAGGCGCCGCGCGTGGCAAACCAGGCAGTCGAAAAGGTTCACGCTCCGGTTGTCGATGCTGGCCTGTATGATCTCATCCTTGACCCGGAACATCTGTCCCTCACAATGCACGAATCCTGCGGCCATCCGAGCGAACTGGACCGCGCACTCGGTTACGAAGCCAATTACGCCGGGACGAGTTTTCTGACGACCGACAAGCAGGGTGCGTTTCGCTTTGGTTCTCCGCAGGTGACGCTTGTGGCGGACAACACCGAGCCGGAGACGCTGGCCGCAACCGGCTACGATGATGACGGTGTGGCATGCCAGCAATGGGATATTGTCCGCGGCGGCATCTTCGTCGGGTACTGCACGAACCGGGAAGTGGCGCCGAAGATCGGTGAGAAACGGTCGCGCGGGTCTAACCGAGCGGACAGTTGGAGCAGTGTGCCGATTGTGCGCATCGCCAATATCGGATTGGTCCCCGGCACGGCCACCCTCGACCAGCTGATCGGGGACGTGAAGCGCGGGATCTGTATCGAAGGCCACGGGTCCTACAGCATCGATCAGCGCCGCTACAATTTTCAGTTCGGCGGCGACGCTTTCTGGCTCATCGAGAATGGGCGGCGTACCCATATGCTGCGTGACGTGATCTATCATGGAATCACACCGGAATTCTGGAACAGCTGTGACGGTGTCGCCGACCGGTCGTTTCGACGCCGGTACGGGTTCATCACGTGTGGTAAGGGCCAGCCTGGCCAATCAGGGTGGATGACCCATGCGGCTTCGCCCGCACGGTTCCGACAGGTCGCCGTCATCAGAGGAGAGGGCCCGCGATGAGTGTGGCGGCCGCCAAACCCTGGCCTAAGATGACGAGCCGCGAGGAGTTTCGGTTCCTCGCCGACCTCGTTCTCACCCGATCGTCCGGAGACCAGACCATGGTCACGCTCCACGATCAGCATGCCGGCACGACCAGATTCGCGAACAACCAGGTGGTGCAGAATGTCGATACGCGGCGGGGGACGCTGACGGTGACGGTGGCCTTCGGCCGGCGGCGCGGTACCGCCTCGACGACGGATTTTACGGCCGGCTCGGTCCAAGATGCGCTGATGCGGGCTGAGCGGATCGCCCGTGTGTCGCCCGACGATCCGGAATATCTTCCGCCTCCGGAGCCGCAGCCGTTTGCCGCCCGTGAAACGGCCAGGCCGGAGACGGTGGCGGCGGGACCGGCCCGCCGACTCGAGTATGCGAACGAAGCCATCGGCCAATGCCGGATGGAAAATCTCATGGCGGCCGGGGTCGTCTCGTCGTCGGTTGCGTCGGTAGGCCTCGCCGCCAACAACGGGCTCTTTGGCCACGAAACGCGGACGGATGCGCGATTCAGCCTCACGGTGCAAGCGGGCGAGGCGACAGGATGGAACGCAGCTGCTCACCGGTCGATCGACCATCTCAAAATTCAAGAACGGACATTAGTGGCCATTCAGAAGGCAAAGCGTGGGCGGGAACCGCGCGAGCTCCCGCCGGGGCCGTATCCGGTGGTACTTGAACCATCCGCAGTGGCCGGTCTCTGGACCTGGTTGCTGTGGTCGCTCGACGCCAAATCATATGAGAAGGGGACAAGCCCGTTTGCAGGCAAGTTAAGGGAACGAATGGTGGACAAGCGCCTGACGCTGGCCAATGCCCCCGGCCATGCCGATCTGCTCGGCGTAGGATTCACCTCCGAGGGATTGCCGAGCGAGCCATCGACCTGGATCGGCCATGGTGTGCTGAAGCAACTGGCGTATGACCGGTTCACGGCCCAGGCTCACGGCATGAGAGCCATTCCGACGTTGGAGGCCCCTGTCTTATCTATCGAAGGCGCCGCCTGTGGCACCATGCAGGACCTGATCAAACGAACCGACCGGGCGATCCTCGTGACGAATTTCTGGTACATCCGTTCCGTCAATCCCAGCGACCTGACGTTAACCGGCATGACCCGCGATGGAACATTTCTGGTGGAAAAGGGAGAAATTGTGGCCGCGATCAAGAATCTTCGATTCCATGACAGCCCTCTTCGGATCTTCCAGCAGATCGACGCCTGGACGGCGCCGATGGAAGCCGTGACGGCGGAGACGGGGAAGATGCTGGTGCCGGCCATGGCCCTGCCGCAGTTCAATTTCTCGAGTGTCACCAGATTTTAGAAATCCAGAGGAGTTCGCCGGCGGCCCGCGAGGCTTTTCCGAAGGCAATCGAGAGAAAGCCATTGACTCTTTCTCTCGGCAGGAGTAGACAACAGACGAGCCCTGCATCGCGTGGCAAACGCTGTGTGTGCGCGCGTTTCCAGGCAAAGGGCGACGGCGCTTCACACGGACGGGCAGTCGAGACCGGCGAGGAGAGACCGCATGGGACGCCGATTCAATGATCAACCAATCAATTTGATCCACCGCATTCCCTCTCCCGAACATCTGGATGCCGCTCGTCCTACCAAGACCACGTTTGCTCAAATGCTCTCGCAGAAGGGAGTGGCGTTTGTCCGCTCCGTGATGGAAGCGTTGTCCTCCTCACTCAAAACGGTACGGCTATCCGAATCGCAGGACAACCAGGTTGCGTCGCACGACCGGTTCGATGAACAAGGATCGTATCTTGCGCCGGAATCGGAGTGTTGCCCAGACGAGGGAGGGGCCAGGCTAGGTGCCCCACATGATCAACACGGTGCAGCTCTTTCTGCGTCCACCGAGGCGGCGATGTCTCCCCCGCAGTCTCTCTCCGGTGTTTCCTACGAAGAAGAAATCGGCGAGCTCAGGACCTTTCTCCTGCGCCAACAACAGGACATCGTTCGTCTCACCGCTCAAATTCACGAGTTGAAAGCCATGGTTCAGTCTCAGCAGCAGGTCCTTCTGTGCTTTGAAAAGGAATCGGAGCTGACGTCCGCTTCTTTCAGGGAGGAGCGAGTCGCGTCCGCCGTGACCAAAGGGAATGCAATGGTTCGGATTCGCCAAAAGCCAGTCGTAAAAGACAAGGCGATGGCAGAGAAAGACAACTCCGCGCGGGCGTCGCTCAATCTTTGAGCCTCCACCGGAGTGCCGCCGGGTGTGCAACCGTTCCATTCCCAGTCCCGCCGCATCCGCTCATCTTGGAACCCATGACAGATTTTGCAACGCCGGCTAGCCGAATACTCAGCGGATGTCTGTTGTCCGTTGCCATGTGGTTGGGAGGATGGGATGGCGCGATGATACATGCGGCCTCTCCTTCCGAGGGGCGTTCATCGGTTCCGCTCTTCGACAATCTCGGCACGCTGCATCACCCCATCACGACCTCCTCCGGCCTCGCCCAACGGTATTTCGACCAAGGTCTTCGGTTGGTCTATGCCTTCAACCACGAGGAAGCCGTGTTGGCGTTCAAAGAGGCGGCCACCCTTGATCCCTCCGCCGCGATGGCTCATTGGGGCATCGCCCTGGCGATGGGTCCCAATATCAATGCTGCCATGGACAAGCAACGGGAACGCCGCGCGCTAGATGCCATCCAGCAAGCACGGGTGCGGAGTGCCCACGTCAGCGTCGCCGAACGACGGTACATCGAAGCCTTGGGGAAACGGTACGATGCCAAGGGCCGCACGCGAGCCGCGCTCGACAAGGCGTATGCCGATGCCATGCGATTGTTGTGGAAAGAATTCCCCGATGATCCGGATGCCGGGACATTATTCGCCGAAGCCTTGATGGATCTGCGGCCCTGGGACTTGTGGACGTCCGAGGGGCAGCCGAGACCTGGAACGGATGAAATCGTCTCGACGTTGGAATCGATTCTCGCGCGGCATCCCGATCATCCCGGTGCCTGTCATTACTATATCCACACAGTCGAAGCCTCGCCCACACCGGAACGGGCTCTTTTCTGTGCCGAGCGGCTCCCCACGTTGATGCCGGGAGCCGGCCATTTGGTGCATATGCCGGCCCATATTTACATGCGCGTGGGCAAATACCATCAAGCCGCGGAACGGAACGCACATGCGGCCCATGTCGATCGGGGCTATCTGAGTGCTCGAAAAGTGGCGGAGGAGTATGCCGGCGGTTATTACCCGCACAATCTGCATTTTCTCTGGGCCGCACTGGCCATGGAAGGGCGGCGCGATGAGTCACTGAAGGTTGCGCGTGAGCTGTCCCACCTGATTACTGAGGAGGATGTCCGGAAAGATAAGGGGAAAGAAACGTATCTCTTGGTGCCTCTGTGGTCGATGATTCGATTCGGGCAAGGACATGAGTTGCTGCGGGAACCGGCTCCGCACAAGAACCTCCGCCTCCATCAAGGTATTTGGCGGTTGGGTCGAGGAATGGCGCTGGCGGGCACCGGCCGTTTGCCAGGAGCCGAAGGTGAACATACGGTTTTGGCCGGGCTGGCGAAGCGGTTAGGACGCGACCGGACACCGGAAGAGAAGACGGAACGGGCCTTGCTCAAGATCGCGGAACGTCTGCTGGCCGGTGAAATCGCCGCCCGTCACAGAAAGTATGACGAGGCCATCACGTGCTTCAAGGACGCCGTCAAATTGGAGGATGGTCTCCCATATATGGAGCCTCCGTTCTGGCCGGTTCCGGTCCGCCACTACTTGGGTGACATTCTCTTGGTTGCAGGACGACCGGCTGATGCTGAAGCGATCTACCGAGCGGATCTTGCGAAAAATGCCGACAACGGATGGGCGCTATTCGGGCTGATGCAAAGCCTTCGCGATCAGGGAAAAGGCAGCGAGGCGGACACGATCGAACAGCAGTTTAAGGCGGCGTGGACCAACGCGGAGGTGACATTAATGGCGTCTCGTTTCTGACACGCGGCAGAAGGGATCAGGGAGGGGCCATGCGGTTTATCGTGGGCGTGATGGGGCCGGCCAAGGCCAAGAAAAAAGATCTCGATCATGCACGGATGCTGGGAGAGCTGATCGCCCGGCGCGGATGGGTCGTCCTGACGGGTGGACGTGATGTCGGCGTCATGGATGCGGCATGCGAAGGTGCCAAGCGGGTGGGGGGAAGTTTGACGATTGGAGTCCTTCCAACTGCGAAAGACAAGGTCTCGCGCCATGTCGATGTGGCGATCATCACGGAAATGGGTAGCGGCCGCAACAACATCAATGTTCTGACCAGCCATGTCGTTGTCGCATGCGGGTTGACCGGGTCCGGCACCGTGTCGGAAGTCGCGTTAGCCGTCAAAGCCGGCAGGCCGGTTATTCTGCTGGATGCTTCGTCGGCAGATGTGGCGTTTTTTCGCAAGCTGGGCAAGCGATTAGTCGCCGCCGCCGCGTCGCCTGAGGAGGCGATCGCGCTCATCATGAAACAAGTGGAAGGTCACCGCGGGCACAGGCGGCATGCAGAATCCAACGAGTATCATGTGTTGTCCATTTGAGGTAAGGCAAAAAGCCAGACGGTCGAGCATACCTGCTTTTCTTCACGTATCCCGATGTGATGTAAGAATTCTCAGGTTTCTGCGACAGAGTGTACAGGGGAGGGCACATCTATGATTCCCATTCGCCATTTCGTTGCCGTCGTGGTGGGTCTCAGCCTGCTGTGCAGCCTCGCACTCTGGTCGGGAAATATCGATGCTAGAGCATCGGTTCCGGCCAAGGCCTATTTCGCCGGAGGCTGTTTCTGGTGCATGGAAGAAGCGTTTGAGCAAGTGGAGGGCGTCATCGAGGTCGTCTCCGGCTACATGGGCGGAACCGTGGCAAATCCCCGGTACGAACAAGTCTCCGGGGGAAGCACCGGCCATGCCGAATCCGTCGAAGTCAGTTATGACCCGGCCAAAGTCAGTTTTCAGAAATTGCTCGATGTGTTCTGGCGCAATGTCGATCCCATCACGCCGAATGCCCAATTTTGCGACCATGGGAGCCAATACCGCTCCGCGGTGTTTTATGGGACGGATGAAGAACAGCGGCTGTCAGAGGAGTCGAAAGCGGCGATCGAACGGTCCAAACGATTTTCCGCGCCGATCGCCACACAATTGGTCAAAGCGTCCGTGTTTTATCAGGCTGAGGACTATCATCAGGACTACTACAAGAAAAATCCTCTCCGGTATAAGTATTACAAATACGGCTGCGGTCGGGCCCAGCGATTGGAATCGCTGTGG
>DASUMN010000253.1:0-3652 GCA_036277675.1 Nitrospira sp.
GGCGCCGCCGACATGCCGCCGAAAAAGTTACACGGGTCGATTATCTTTGCTCCAGCCGGTGAACTCGTTCCACCGGCATTGCGCGCGCTTGAACGCGGCGGCACGCTCGCGCTGGCCGGCATCCATATGTCCCCGATTCCCTCACTGGACTATGACCGTGAGGTATTCAACGAGCGAGTCATCCGCAGCGTGACGGCCAATACCAGACAGGACGGGATCGAGCTGCTGCGCGAAGCCGCCGCCATACCGATCAAACCACACACCGTGCAATTCCCGCTCGAAGAGGCCAACCGTGCGTTACAAGCACTGAAGACAGGGAGCTTTCAAGGCGCGGCGGTACTGACGGTGCAGTGATTCCCGCGAATACGTATAGCGAGTTATTGTGAAACTCGCCTGTAACCGGTACGCTGCCTTGCTTTATGCCTGATGCATCCATGAACCAACCGCACGCCATGGCTCATCCCCGTGATCCCTTGCACGGAATCACCTTGGAAACTATTGTGACCACCTTGGTCGCACGGCACGGATGGGCCACGCTGGGCGCACGCGTACCCATTCGCTGTTTCCGCCATCATCCGACGATCCAGTCGAGTCTGACGTTCCTGCGCAAGACACCGTGGGCGCGCAAGCGAGTTGAACAGATGTTTGTGGCAGAACTCCCCGAGCACTCACGCTAGCACGATGGCATCGAACGCAACCATCTATAAGGCCCACCTGCAGATCGCCGATTTGGATCGCCAGTACTTCCAGGACCATGCGCTCACCCTCGCGCGCCATCCATCAGAGACCGAGGAGCGTCTGATGGTCCGGGTGCTCACCTTCGCGCTCCATGCAGACGAGGCCTTGTCGTTCGGTCGCGGGGTCGGCGCCGAAGATGAACCGGCTTTGTGGCAACGGGATGATATCGGGGCCATCGACCTCTGGATCGAGATTGGTCAACCGGACGAGAAGACCCTGCGTCAGGCATGCGGCCGCGCCAAACAGGTCATCGTCTATGCCTATGGAGCCCGGAGCGCCGAGGTGTGGTGGGCAAACCAGCGCCCGTCGCTCGACCGGCTGAAGAACCTCTCCGTGACGCTGCTTCCGATGGACAGCGTGCACACCCTGGCAGAAATGACGAGACCCGCCATGCAGTTACAATGGACGATTCAAGACGGGCATCTCTGGATCGCCGATGGAGCGCAGACGCTCCACCTTGAATTACAGCGATTGAAGGGCCATTGATCGACCGAATTCCATTTGACGGAACTGCAAGATCCTCCCTACTATACAAGCATCGAGAGCCCGGACAAACTATGAGCCAACAGCTACATCGAGGGTTACGACATCTCGCCCTTCGTGTGACGGATCTCCCACGCTCGCGTCAATTCTATGAACAACTTCTCGGCTTCCAGGCCGTCTGGGAGCCGGACCCAGAGAACATCTACTTCAGCTCCGGAGTCGACAACCTCGCCCTCCACCAGATCTCAAAGACAGAATTAGACTCCTACGATTCTTCGAAGACCCAACGCCTCGACCACATGGGCGTGATTCTCGACAGCCCAGCAACTGTTGACCTGATGTACCAGACGATTCTCTCGAAGATCGACTCACTGGGCGGACGCATCGCGAAACAACCCAAGCAACACCGCGACGGCAGCTATTCGTTTTATTTTGCCGATCCAGACGGCAACCTGATCCAGGCCCTCTACGAACCATCAATTAGCGGATTGCGGTTCAGGACTGAGACATGAGCCGCGCCTGGGATACCCTCCCCCGTAACCAGTATGTGAGCTTGGCGCCCTGGTGTTGGGTGCAGTTGGAAAGCGCGGGGCCGCCCGGTCCATTCCCATTCATCGGCGGCATCGCGCCGGAAGTCTCGGCCAGCCTGCAGGAAGCCCATAGCTTACTGGCCAGTTCCATCGATACGGCCATCAGCGACGTGTTTTCCAAACGCGCACCCCTCGACGATCCGGATCGGCGGCGGCGACTGGAGGACGCCTATGCGGAACTGGTGAACGCTCGCCCGTACTTGCGCCAACACATTACCTGTGGCCGGAACAAGGACGGCACCTTTCGCTGGGAGTTCCCGACTGATCCCACTACCTCATCGACGGTCACAAACGGCGGCCTGCGCATTTTTCATTCCGTCAAGCGCCAAGCGATCCCGCTGGGCTTCGATCAGCGCCCGCTGGGACCGGCTGTCGGGAACCTGCTCGGCCTGCTGGACGGCACCCACAAGGTCGAAGAAATCAGAACGGTGGTGGCCACCGCACGCCGCGAGGCCATCACGGTGCTCACCCGCCTACTTGAATTGCTCGACCAATACGAGTGTCTGGCCGTCTCGCCCCGGACTTCGGTTCGACAGCGGTGGAACGAGGTCGTCCAGGACCAGGATACGGTTCATCTCGGCCACGCAGCCCTACTCTATCGTCAACGGGAGAGCTTCTTCCTGTTCGATCCCTGGCTCCTGCCCTGGTTTGCTGAATCCTCCCTCCCCTCCCTCTGGGGTTCGTTGCTGCCCAAACCAGCTGCCGTGTTTCTGACGCACGATCATGACGATCATGTGGATCCCCGCACGCTGCTTCATCTGCCGAAAGACACGCCGATCATCGTGCCCAGCCGGCGGAATCGGAAACAGTTGTTTTACGACTACCTGCCGCTCTTGCGGGAATTGGGGTTCAGCCGCATCGTCGAATTGGCGCACGGCGAGACCTGGCCGTTCGAAGGCGGCACGGTCGTCTCCGTGCCGTTCTATGGCGAGGACCCTTGCGATCTGGCGATGCCGAGAAATTGCTATTTAATCAGCGATCGGGGCTACAACGTGCTCATCCATGCCGATAGTGGGCCGACTAATGAAGGCCTCTCGCCCCTCAACGACGGCATCATTGCCCAACTGGTTGCCAAGTATGGTCCGATCCCGCTGGTCTTTGCCTCGCAGCAGCAGTTGCTCGAACTGCGCAGCCATGCCGCTCACGCGCCGCTGTCGCATCCGGGGAAATGGCTGGACGTCGGCGAGAACGGCTATCTCACCAATGCCTACCTCAGCGAACTGTGCAAGACGGCCCAGGCAAAGCTGTTCGTGTCCTACGCCACCGGCGGCGCCGACTGGTACCCGGATCATTTGTCCTTTATGTTCAGCCGGCGAAACCCGGCGCGGACCGCGTTGCTCACGGCCCATTGGGAGCCGGCGGAAACGCTCAAAGGACTTCTCGCAGCGTATGATTGCCGCTATCATGGCTCCCGTGCGCTGGATATCTACCGCGCCAGAGAAGGGAACCGCATCGACGTCGTCACAACAGGTGATCCATTGACGCCCCTCAGTCTCTACCGGCTGGATCATGGAGATCCGCCGTTTGTCCAATCACGCGGGGGCCTATAGATGGGCGTTCCATTTCGAGAGATCCGGCATGAGTAAACCACAGACCTCCATCTTGGTCACCGGCGCGGCGGGGTTTATCGGATTCCACGTGACGACGCGCTTGCTGGCTCGCGGCGAGACCGTGATCGGCCTCGACAACGTCAACGATTACTACGACGTCCGGCTCAAGCACGCGCGCTTGGCCCAGCTGACACCGCACGAACGTTTCCGTTTTGTGAAGCTCGATCTCGCCAATCGGCAAGGCATGCGTGATCTCTTTACCGATGAACCGATTTGCCGAGTCGTCCATCT
>DASUMN010000254.1:0-5469 GCA_036277675.1 Nitrospira sp.
GGAAATTTTTCTACCCCGCCCTCTTCAACTAAGTGATATTGATACGGGGCTGCACCCGGATCGAACCATAAAAATGCAAACCAACCAAGCAATAAAAAACCTCCCGCCACCAGGATTACTCCTAGCGACGGGAGGATTTTACTGCTTGGCCGCGTCAACGCTGCATCCATTTGTCTACGCGGCGTCTATGGTCACTGCTGGTTCTTCTTACGTCTGCTCCATCCAGCAAGGGCAAGGGTGCCGGTGAGGAGCATGCCGCCACCAAGGCTGCCGATCGTAATTTTCCCATCAGTGGTATCAAAATCCAGCAGGCTACTCGTCTTGTTCGCCTGCTCAAGCTTCGTCACCCGCTCCATGAGGAGCATCCGATCCTTCAGTTTGGTGTCCTCATCCATGATTTCGACATACGCCCGGTTCATGGCGGCCCAGCCCACCGTATAGGTGAACCCGGGATACTGGTGCGCCAGACTCACGTGCAGTTGCACCAGGTGGTCTTCCGCCATCTCGAAGAGTTTCAGCTCGATCGCGGTCGGGCTGTTGTTCTTGGACCAGTAGATCTGCCAGAACTGGTCAAAGAGGGCCTTCGCCGGCGCGGGCGGGGCCGGCCGGTTGGTCCGCTGTCCGGTCAAGAGCCGCGCCTCGAACTGTTTATGGACGACGTTGTGCGCCTCATCATACTTATCGAGGCCATGGCTGGTGCCGTTGTCGATAAACTCCAAGTAGGCGCGCGCAAACGTTTCCGAATGGCACGTGGTACAGGTCTTGACCCACGCCTCGTACCGTTGCATACCCCAGGCGTCAAATACGACCTCGCGAATGCCCGGCACGAACGGATAGTTGGCCCAGCGCACTTTCCGCACGGTATTGTGGCTGAATTTTCCTTGATACTCAAAATGGCAGCTCTGGCAGGTCGGGAACTTCTGCCCGCCCTTCACCACGGCATCCTTGAGCTGGACATTCCAATTCCATCGGTTCTTCGAGGCCTGGTACCCCAGCCCATGTTGCGAGCCGTTGTAGGCTTCCCAGTTGTTGTGGTCGGCCCCGCTGTGGCAGGTGCCGCAGGCTTCCGGCTTGCGGGAGTCGGCTACTGAGAATTCGTGCCGGGTATGGCAGTTATCGCACTTGTTTTGATTGGTATGGCACATGGAGCAGCCTTCGGCAATCTCGCGCTGCGCCATACCCGCCCAGATATCGGTCTCGACGTTGGCTCTCCAATCCAGCACGTGCGAGGGACGCCCTCTCGGCCACTGGTTCTTCGGCCAGAGGATCGTATCACGCTCAGACTCGCGCTCGGCATATTCCATGAGATGGCAGTTGCCGCAGACATCGGCCGTGGGCATCTTGAGATCCACCCGGTGATCCGCCGACTTTTTCGTGTTGATGTCCACATGGCAATCGATGCAGCCCACTTCCTTTAAGCTCTCTTTGGCACCGAGCTTCCCCAGCGAGCGCAGGTTGCCCTCGATTTCTTCCAGCTTGGCCTTCTTGTAAAAGGTGTCATCTTTCGGCGTGAGCTTGCGGATCTGGTCCAGATTGGCATGGGTGCTTCTCTTCCACATCGCGACCCAGCCCGGCGACTCATCGGTGTGGCATTTCACGCACTGCTCACGTGTCGCCACTTCCTTGACCGATTGCGGCGGCTTGTAGAAGGTCGCGGGATCGAAGTACTTGCTCATGGCAATCGGCTCCCAATACTGGCCGTACTGCCCCTTCCCCGCTCCTCTACCTGGATCCTTATAGCGAGTGGTCAGCGCCTCATGAAACTTCTTGGGACTGACTGACCGGTCGATCTTCAGGGCCTCGAAGGTTTCCTTCGGGACGCTCGGGTACTGCGCATGCACGGGTGCGGCCAATAAGAGGCCGCAGACAACCATGGCATACCTCGCAATATGCTTTACGGTCACAGTAATTCTCCTTCCGTTTGATGGGCAGTCTGCCCTGTCCGTCAAAAAATTGCCTACGACAAAATTCATAACGATGATACCGATGCTCTTAAGTTTGTTAGTACTAATCTAATTATAGAGTCTTAATTAACGAGGGCGGACTATAGCTAACGTCAATCACCTTGTCAATATGTTTTAGAGAAAAAATCCACGGCAAGCTCCGTGCACATCACGATAAATCGAACGGACAACACGATGTCTATGGGCGCTCCCGGTCAATCACGACGGTAATGTTTTCCGTCCCCGGCTTTACCGGTTGACTCATACCTTCCAGGTCACCACTGCCAGGCATCGCTTGCCCAGATTTTGACAATCGCGCCACGATGACCACTGTCTGGATGTCCGACAGCTTTCGAGAGGGCATAGGACTTGTCGAGTCATCCAGCCGGAAGGTGAAGGGCAAGTCTTTCTTCGACGCCCGCACGATCGATACCGGCATCGGAGGACCGGCGACATCCTTCGCAAAGACAAACAGTGTATCAGGAAGTGTTTTGCCTGCCATGCCCGGCCCCAACACCACTTTACCCGTGATCGCGTGCGACGCACCGGCTTTCTTGACCGGAGGATGCTCAGCCGGCATGGCCGATTGCGCCATCGGCGCATTCGCGGCTGCCATCATCGAAGCACCACCCATCCGCTGTTTCGCATCGCCGATAGCGGCCGCAATTTGCTCGCCATCTTCCGGATCAGAACCCGGAGGCAAGTTCGCGCGCGCCCGTTCCCAATCTTTGACGGCAACAGCGAAATCCTTACGATTGTAGGCCACGGTGCCCGCCAACATCAGGGCCTTCACGTGATTGGGATCAACCTTCAAAGCCTTTTCAATCAACGTCTCCGGCTTGCCTTCGAGCTTGCGTCCCTGGTGAATGGCAAGCGCATCGGCATAATCGGCAAGCATATCCGCATTGTTGGGATTCAGTTTGAACGCCTTATCGAAAGCTGGGACGGCATCGGCATACCGTTCCATGGCCATGTAGGAGCGCGCCAGCATGGTCCAGCCTGTCGCATCATTGGGATTCTGCTCCAGCTTCTTCTTAAGCCGTTCCATCAGCGTATTGAGCCCCTCCATCATTTGGCGCTCGTCGCCGGCACCGCCCTGAGCCGCCATCGGCGACGCCGCCGGGTGCGTCATCGCAGCCGGATTGCCCAATGTCCAGTAGAGCACCCCGCTGGCTGCCGGGATGATCATAACTAACGAGAGTGCGACAAACCGAAGATTGACGAGCCCTCCGGAAGTCGTCGATGATGTTTCGATGGAACCGGTCTCCTCCAACACACGGCGCTCCAGCTCATGTCGAGCCGTTTGATACTGTTCATCCGTCAGCAGCCCGTTGGTGAGATCCTGCTCCAGCTCTGAAAATTGCTGCCGATACACCGGGAGCGTTTTTTCCTGTTCACTCGTCATCTGCGCCTGGCGCTTCAACAACGGTCTCAGCAGAAGACCGAGGACACAGAGAGTCATGGCCGAAACGATCGTCCAGAATGCAGCGGTCATGAGCGCTTGCCTCCTTCTGCCATGAGTTGTTCGACTTTTCGATGCTCTTCCTCCGATACCACCGCATCGACTACTTTGTGCGCCCGACGTCGCAACGTAATGACCAGCGCCGTGGCTCCGATCGTCAATAAGACAAACGGCCCCACCCACAGCAGCGTGGTCGTGGCTTTTAACGGCGGCCGATACAGCACAAAGTCTCCGTATCGCGACACAAGAAACTCGATGATCTCTTTGTCGCTCATATTCTTGGCGATCATCTCCCGAACTTCCCGACGGAGATCCTCCGCCAGCGGAGCGTTGGAATCAGCCAGGGTTTGATTTTGACAGACCAGACATCGCAGCTCGACAGCGAGGTGCTTGAGTCGCGCCTCGGCGGCAGGGTCATCGGCCAATGGCCTGGCTTCCCCGGCCCAGGCCGGCCCCGACACACACAATATGATGAGCATCACCCATTTCATTGTGATTCAAGCTGCTTCACAAGTGGAATAATTTTCTGAGAAACCGTGTCAGGATTCAACGGCCCGATCTGCTTATACCGGATCACGCCCTGCTTATCGATGACGTACGTTTCGGGAACTCCGTAGACTCCGAAATTGATGCCGACTCGTCCGGCATCATCCATCCCGATCACCGAGTAGGGATTCCCCCATTGCCTCAACCAGGCCATCGCTTCCTCCGGCAGATCCTTATAATCCATGCCATAGATCGGCACTTCACCGGACTTGGCCAACTCCATCAGCACCGGATGCTCGGTCTTACAACCGCTGCACCACGAAGCCCAAAAATTGAGCAACCACACTTTCCCCTTCAGGTCTGCCGGAGAAAACACTTTCTCGCGATCATAGAGCTGGGGCTGAGAAAAGTCCGGGGCAGCCTTCCCCACCAGGGGAGACGGAATTTCCCGCGGGTTGAGCTTAAGCCCCACCGCGAGAAATCCAACCACGACGACAAAAATGGATAGTGGCAACAGGAACCGATTCATGCCACTTTTCGCCTAGCCGCTCGCGCGGGTGCAGGCACAGCCGGTTCTTGCTTGCGCCATGCAATTCGATACCGGCGATCACTGATGGCCAGTGCGCCGCCCAACGCCATGATAAAACATCCACCCCAGATCCAATCGATGAACGGCTTATGATAGAGCCGCACACTCCAAGCCCCGTCGTCGAGCGGCTCTCCCAACGCCACATAGAGGTCGCGCAACAATCCGGGATCAATGGCCGCTTCAGTCATAATTTGATTCTGAACGGGATAGCGTCGCTTTTCAGGATACAAGACCGTAGTTTCACGACCGTCCCGACTGATCGAGAACGTCCCACGGGCTGCCGTATAGTTAGGCCCCATCACATCCTGCGTGCCATCGAATCGGAACGTATAGTCGCCGATACTTGCCGTCTCACCCACATTCATCCGCACATCCTTCTCGGATTCGAAGCCTTTCACCATCGTCACGCCGACGATAAAGACCGCGATCCCACAGTGCGCCACGAGCATCCCCCAGTATGATCTGGGCACCGACGCCAAACGCTCCATGAGGCTATTCCCCGTGACATGCGTCAATCGCTCACGCAAGGACACCACTGAGGTCGTCACAATCCAAATGGCCAGGAGCAGGCCGAGACTCAGCAGCGGCGTCCAGTTCCCCAGGACAATCGGTAACGTGAGCGCAGACACAACACTCACCCCGGCTGCCCACTTCAACCGCTTCGCAAGATCGGGGAGATTCGCCTTCTTCCATTGAGCCAGTGGACCGATTCCCATCAAAAAGAGTGCCGGAACCATCAAGGGAACAAAGACGGAATCAAAATAGGGAGGTCCGACAGAAATTTTCCCGAGGTCCAGCGCGTCTAAAAACAAGGGGTAGAGTGTGCCCAACAGCACCGAGCCCATCGCGGCAACCAATAACACGTTGTTGGCTAACAGCATGCCTTCTCTCGACAACATCGCGAAGCTGCCGCCCAACCCGACTTTTGGAGCGCGCCAGGCGTACAGGGCCAACGACCCTCCGATTACGATCGCCAAAAAAGCCAGGAT
>DASUMN010000255.1:0-4862 GCA_036277675.1 Nitrospira sp.
GCGGAGGCCTTCTGTTTCATCACATCCATGGGTCCCCCGTCGCTCGTATAGATGAGCACCGGCGTTCCGATCGCCAGCACAAAGAGCAACCCCAGGGCCAACAGCCGGATCATCGGGCTGTTCTTGCTGAAATACATGACACACAACAGTACCACTGCCGCCATACCAGCCGAGGTCAGCATATCCGATTGGGACGAACCGAGGGTTTTCAAATTCAACTTCATAGCGGGAATCGTCGCCCCCAATCCCTTCACCTTTTCCACGACCTTTTCCTTGACCGTCGCCACGGTCGATGCCGGTTTTTTGTCGGCATCGGGCCGCTCGTGAGTCTTGGCCTTGGCGCGGTACTGTTCAGGTATCGTTTCCGGCCTATCGGTAAACACCGGGTTCCCATGATCGTCGATATAGGAGTACACCGTCGTCGCGCGCACTTCGACGACGCCCCAGGGCCAGCCGGCCATGAGACCGATGACAGCGCAAAAGGGAATGACCCTTCTCCAGCCTCGATACCACATGGACTTGAGTATAGCGCGGCCCCGTTAGATTGGAATTGATTCTTCAAAACCGCCCATTCCTTGACTCTGCAGTGTGCCCATTGTTAGCATCCACCGCTTCCGCTCCAAGATCATGACCACCGATCCCCAGACACCCCCGGCCGCTTCTTTACCCGACGAACCGTCGTTTATCCGCCGCCGCCCAGTGCGAATCATCATCTATATCGGACTTGGCTTATTCGTGCTGATGGCAGTCATCTGGCCCCTGATCGCCCAACTCCGTGACCCTGATTTTCAGCAGCATGTCCAACAGCACCGCGTCATGGTCGGCATGACGAAAGATCACGTCCTCAAGTCCTGGGGTGGACCGCAGACGATCAATACCTCGTTCACCAACGACGGGTTGCGGCGCGAAGAATGGATTTTCGAAGATTGGGAAAGCCCGTCCGTGGTTCGGCACCGCTACCTCTATTTTGAAGAGGGCGTGCTGATTGGAGGCTGGTTCGAAGGGTCCGGCGAGCGAACTCCAATGACAACCCCGGCGGATTCCCCCCACCCGAAGCTGAAACTGAAGCCGTAGCCGACTTGGGTGCGGGACGAGTCCCGTCACCCGCTGCTCAAGAGCCGTTGAGCAAATCGCCCGGGCGTTTGCACTTTTTCCGGCTCCCCTCTACACTCGCAGGCAGCTGGCTACGGCGTTTCCGTAATACGGGCGCGCCGCTCTTGGCCGGGACCGCCGGACACCGTGAGCACGCGTTTCCATTCGCGGACTTGATACACGGCCCAGGCGTTTGGCTGGCCTTTGAAGAACGCCATGGGATCCTCGCCGCTGGCGCTGAGGTAGATGGGTTCGGTAAACCCCTCCTCCAGCACATAGTCCAGCAGTGATTCCGTGGTGAAACCGGCCCCGCGTAAGGCCACATCGGCCAACAGGGTCAGGATGTCATCTGGGTTCTGAATCGTCAGCGGGTTCATATCACTGTATTCTCACGCAGCCGGATTCTAACGAGGCGCTCGCCCGGAAGGCAAGGGACGATGGTGGCACATTCAACACGTTCCCGTTTCACGCAGACACTGCTCGCGGTCATGGACGGCAAGCACCACTGGGCGTGGGAACACTTCGCCACAGGCCGCCTCTCAACAGCACAGCTCAAGATTCACTTCCAGCAGGAATACGCCGTCTATGTCAGAGATTTTCCCGTCTTCCTTGCCCGCATCCATGGAAAGAATCCGCCGACCTCGGTCCGCCGCATGCTGGCGGAAAATATCTACGAGGAAGACACCGGGGGCCTGTCCCTGGGCAGATCCCACCCGGCACTCTTTCTCTCGATGATGGAAGGGTTAGGGTTCAGATCAAAAGACTTCGAGGACATCCGTCTGCTGCCGGCCGCACGCCGCTACCGCACCTGGCTTGACCGGATATCCAACCATCGTCAATGGGTACTGGGCGCCTCCGCCCTGACAATCTTCGTCGAAGGCAGCGTCAAGGACCGTGCGGAGCTGACCAAACCGTCGAAACCGAAAACGTCCGAGGAAATCGAAGCCGTCATTGCCCAGCATCCACTGGTCAAGCACCATGGTCTCTCACCCAATCATATGGATCTGATCCGCGCCCATCAGGCCGTGGAAGCGGGCCACCGGCATGACGCCTATGACATGGTCGTAAACCATGCGACCACCCGCGCCGAGCAGCAGGCCGTCCTGACCTGTCTCAAGAAATGCCTGATCCTCTGGCTCGCCTATCGTGACGCCGTGGCCAAAGCCTGTGGTATTACCAAGCCGTGACCTTTCGGCATACCCTTCTCTCGCTCTTCGTTGTGACCCTCTCGTGCATGCTGTCAGCTGGTAGCGGTCAGCTCTCAGCCTTCGGATCTGCGGTTCCAGAAGACATGGCCTTGATCCCAGCGGGCGAATTCCTCATGGGCAGCCCGGACGACGGCGCCAGTTTCGACGACGAACGGCCGCAACGCAGGGTCTACCTTAGCTCATTTCTCATCGACCGCCACGAAGTCACCAACGCCCGTTACAAACAATTCGTGGACGCTACCGGGCATCCGGCACCAAGTCACCAGAAATTAGAATTCAGATTGTGGTTCCACGGCAGCCCATTTCCCGGCAGCGAACAGCATCCGGTCGTCAACGTCAGCTGGGAGGATGCCATTGCTTACTGCCGCTGGTCAGGTAAACGGCTTCCCACCGAAGCGGAATGGGAAAAAGCCGCACGCGGCACCGATGGTCGCCGCTATCCTTGGGGCAACGACTGGGACTTCACCAACGCGAACAGCGCCAGTTACTGGGCCGGCCGTACGATCGAATTCAAAGATGGAGAGGAATGGAAAGCCTTCTGGGTCACCGGGGACGGAGTCCGTATCTCCCATGAGCGAGGCATCAGGGGCGAAGTGCTCACCTTGCCCGTCGGCAGCTTTCCTGACGGCGTCAGTCCCTACGGTCTCTTCGACATGATGGGCAATGCCTCGGAGTGGGTGCATGATTGGTACGAACCCTATTCCTACCTCAACGCGCCACTGTCCGATCCGCAAGGGCCGAACGGACGGCTGCTCAAAGTCGTGCGCGGCGGATCCTGGCTCAAACCGGCACGAAACCTCCGCGCATCAGACCGCGACTACGGCTTCCCCGCCGACCGCGCCAGCGGCATCGGCTTCCGTTGCGCGAAAGACGCATGGTAGTGCTGTCCCGCCGGCGATTCATGTCACCCGCGCGCCGGCTCGCGGCATTTCACAAATCGATTGGCCGGGCGCCATCGGCAATCTATACTTTTGATGAGTTTCTTGAATTGAAGGACTCTTTCAATCCACCGACCATGGCGACACCTCTTCACCTTCTGCTGATCGAGGACGACGCCCGCGATGCGGATCTCATCCTCGAACAGCTTCGGGCCGACGGCTACGAGCCGAACTGGCAACGCGTCGAGACGGAATCGGCCTATGTGGCCGGATTGACCCGTCGCCCCGATATCGTGCTCGCGGACTATTCACAACCGTCTTTCAACGCCGGCCTCGCTCTTAAGATCCTGAAGTCCCAGCAACTCGACATCCCGTTCATCGTCGTGTCCGGTTGCATCGGAGAAGACGTCGCGGTCCGCTGCATGCAGGAAGGAGCGGACGACTACTTGCTCAAGGATCGGCTGACCCGCCTGGGCCAGGCCGTCGGCCACGCAATGGATCGCAAGCGTCTACGTGAGGAAAACCGGCAGGCGCAAGAGCGGCTGTTTCATGAAACCTATCATGACGGTCTGACGGGACTTCCGAATCGCGCGCACTTCCTGGACAGGCTGGAACAAGTCCTCCAGCGGTGGAAACGTGACCCCTCGCAGCAGTTCGCTCTGTTTCTCGTGAACCTAGACGGTTTCAAAGTCATCAACGACAGCCTCGGACACAAGGCCGGTGATCACGTGCTCATCGATGTCGGCCGGCGGCTGACGGAACATGTGCGCGCAGTCGACACGGTCGCCCGGCTGGCCGGAGACGAATTCGCCGTGCTGCTCGACAACATCAAAGCCGTCATCAACGGGCCCCGTATCGCTCAGAGAATTCAGCACGCCTTCGCCAAGCCGTTCGCGATCGAAGGCCAGGACATCTTCGTCACGTTGAGCATCGGCATCACGACCGGCACTGCGGAGCAAGACCAGGCGGACCATCTGTTGCGGGATGCGGCCGCTGCGATGAGCCGCGCTAAGAACTCCGGAAAATCCTCGTTCAGCCTGTTCGATCCGGCCATGCACGAGCAGGCCATGACGAGACTCAAACTGGAGTCGGATCTCCGCGGAGCCGTCGAGCGTGGGGAGTTCCGCGTCTTGTATCAACCGATCGTCTCGCTGGCCACAGGCCGCCTCACCGGATTTGAAGCGCTGATCCGGTGGCTGCACCCGTCGGAAGGGCTGCTGTCCCCGGACCTCTATCTCTCTGTGGCGGAGGACATTGGCTTGGCTGTTCCGATCGGCAAGTGGGTCTTGCGCGAGGCCTGCCGCCAAATGCGAATCTGGCAGCACACCTTCCGGAGCCGGCCTCCGCTGAGCATCGCCGTGAACGTCACCGCCAAACATTTTGCACATCCCGAGTTGATCGCGGCCCTCGATGCGACGCTGGCGGAGACGGGCCTCAAACCCGATGCGCTGAAAATTGAAATCACCGAATCCGCCATGATGGAGAACGCCGAACAGGCCACGGCCGCCATAGCCGATCTCAAGTCACGCGGCATTTCGACCTGTATGGACGATTTCGGCACGGGATACTCATCGCTCAGCTATCTCCAGCGTTTCGCGGTGGACTATCTCAAAATCGACCGGTCGTTTATCTGCCGGATAGAAACCGATGACAAGAGCCTGGAAATTGTGAAGACGATCATCAA
>DASUMN010000256.1:0-3905 GCA_036277675.1 Nitrospira sp.
ATCTCCTTGAAAATACGTAACTGTTCCGAGGCATCTTACCGAAAGACTGGAGTGAAAGCTAGAAACTCTAGAGTTGACAGTCGATGAACACTGAGGCTACACATCTCTATGGCCATTCACCCGCTTGCCGGTACACCTCCCCTGTCTTCCACACTAGTTGATATCCCTGCCCTGCTGGCCGCCTATTCGTCCGAGAAACCAGACCCTGCCATTCGAGAGCAACGCGTGGCATTTGGAACATCCGGCCATCGAGGATCATCCTTCAAGAAAAACTTTAATGAGGCGCATATTCTGGCTGTCACTCAAGCGATTTGCGACTACCGCGCTAGTCAGGCCATTACCGGCCCGTTGTATCTCGGCAGAGATACCCACGCGCTCTCGAAACCGGCTTTTCAGACAGCCCTCGAAGTCCTGGCCGCCAATCACATCGAGGTGATAATCGACACCGACGACGGCTATACCCCGACGCCGGTCATCTCCCATGCGATCCTCACGTATAATCGTGGCCGGACATCCGGCCTCGCTGATGGCATCATCATCACCCCGTCGCACAATCCTCCGGAAGACGGAGGCATCAAATACAATCCGCCGCAGGGCGGCCCCGCGGATACCGCCGTCACCAAGTGGATTGAAGATCGGGCCAACGCCTTCCTGGCCACAGGGCTTACCGGTGTGACCCGTGTGTCCGGTGACGCTGCCGGACAGGTACCCACGGTCCATCGACACGATTACGTCACGGCCTATGTCGGCGACCTCGCCAATGTCATTGATCTGGACGTGATTCGATCCGCCAAGTTGAGACTGGGCATCGATCCGCTCGGCGGCGCCGGTATCGCCTACTGGCAACCAATTGCCGAACGCTATGGACTGAATATTGAGATGGTCAATCCGACCGTTGATCCCACCTTCCGCTTCATGCCGTTGGACTGGGACGGAAAAATCCGGATGGATTGCTCCTCTCCCTATGCCATGGCGAATCTGATCGCCTTGAAAGACCGTTTCGACGTCGCCTTCGGCAACGACGCGGACAATGACCGGCACGGCATCGTCACTCGCTCAGGGTTGATGAATCCAAACCACTATCTGGCCGTCTCGATTGCGTACCTCTTTGCCAATCGTCCAGGCTGGAACGCCAATGCCGGCATCGGTAAGACCTTAGTAAGCAGCAGCGTGATTGACCGCGTCGCTGCCAAGCTGAAACGAACACTCATTGAAGTGCCGGTCGGGTTTAAATGGTTCGTCGACGGGTTGCTCGATGGCTCGATCGGATTCGGCGGCGAAGAAAGCGCCGGAGCCTCGTTCCTGCGCCGGGACGGCACAGTCTGGTCCACCGATAAGGACGGCATCATCATGGACTTGCTCGCCGCCGAGATGATGGCCAAAACCGGCCGAGATCCATCACAACTCTACGGAGACTTGACCCGCGAACTGGGTGAGCCGGTCTACGAACGAATCGATGCCCCGGCCACGCCGGAACAGAAAACCATCCTATCGAAGCTCTCACCCGATCGAGTCAGAGCCACAACATTGGCCGGTGACGTGATCACGGCCATGCTCACCACTGCTCCAGGCAACGGCGCGGCTATTGGAGGACTCAAGGTGATCACCGAGCAGGGCTGGTTCGCCGCCAGACCGTCAGGAACGGAGAACGTGTACAAGCTGTATGCGGAGAGCTTCAGGGGGAAAGAGCATCTGAAGAAGGTTCAGGAAGAAGCTCAGGCTCTCATTACCAACGTCTTGACGTCAGCTAAGTAGACCCCCTCTCCGTACGACTCACGACATATTGGACACGGTAGCCGCCATCATGAACCCTTCCCCCGCCTTTCGCTGGCCACTTCCCAAGCACGACTATTGGTCCACGCCGTTTGCAGAATCGCTCCTGCACCATTTGGATCTTCGCCAGGGGTTGCGCATTCTCGATGTCGCATCCGGCCACGGCATCCCTGCCTTTTATTTGGCTGAACAGGTGGGGCCTACTGGTGAAGTGCTGGCCATCGATATCAGTGCAGGCCAAATCGCTCGCGCGAGGGCCATTCAAGGGTCGCATCTGCCATGGCTCCGGTTCGAGTGTATGGACATGCGCTCATTACCATCTGACCTCCCGACCTTCGATTGCATCACCGGAAACCTTTCCGTGATGTTCTTTCGGCCTGATAGATTCCAGGCCGTTCGCGGGTTGGCGAAGCACCTCAAACCAGGGGGCCAACTGGTCTTGACCTTTCCATCCTATGGAACCTTCGATTCACTCTGGCAGGTGGTAGATCGAGCGATGATCCAGCAGGAGCGGATCAACGAGCGAGAGCGATTTCAGATCTATCTGAATGAGCGACCGTCAGCGCAGGAGGGACGAGGTTGGCTTGAGAAACTCGATCTTGAACGGGTCGAGGCCGTCGAATATCCCCTGGAAGTCACTACGGGTCCCGGCCATGAATTTCTCCACCACCCGCTGCTTCGTGGGGGCTTTCTCGATGACGTGTACGAATGTTTCGAGGACCAGTCCCTTGCCGAGCGATTCATGACCGAACTCGCTCAAGACATTACTCAATTCACCCCGCTGATCGCCCAGCGCTGTGTGCTCACAGGATGGAAAAAGATTTGACGTTCGGTCCAAGACATCGATTCAGCATGGCAGATGTGAGGGCGCGCACTGAGAATACTAGCTGAATGCTCACCGACTAATCGCAACCCGCCGGAAGACTTCCGCATACGCACCGGCCGGAGCGGCTGCTTTGGGATCAGCGAACACGGCGCGCCAGCGGTTCAATCCCAACACACCTTCCCCATAGGGAATCGTGGCCACTTGACTCTTATGCTCGGCGATAGCCAGCATTTTCTTAGCGGCCTGCTCGTCGATGTATTCAGTCCGGTCCCAGGTTGCCAACGGCCCCCAGACTTCATAGGCCCAGAGGCCGGCGGGCGGGACGATACCTGACTCCAGGATGCTTTCCCGCGCCAATTTTCCGGCGAGCCGATGAGCCGGATGCCGATCCGCATCTTCGTCCAGCGTATACACCTCCGCCGGCTGTAACTGCACGAGCAGCTCGATTAGTTTCTGTTTAACCGCGTGGGCATCGATCTCCTCGGCAACATCGGGCTGATCGCAGAAGAGAACATCCTGCACTTTCAGCGTCCGTGCGGCCCGCAGGGCCTCTCCTCGTCTCACGGTCGCCATCTCTTGCTTAGTCCAGCCGAACGGATTCGATGCCCGGCTGCCGTCTGTCAAAATCACGGATGTCAGCATCGCCTTGGACTCGACTAATTTTGCGACGGTCCCGCCCATCCCGATTTCCATATCGTCTGGGTGGGCGCCGACGATGAGGATATGGCGGCTCATGACCTCGTCTTACACTCCCTTGGACACCTGCCGCTCGGCATGGTACGAGCTACGGACAAGCGGACCTGATTCGACATGAGTAAACCCCATGGCAAGACCTTCTTCCTTCAACAAGGCAAACTCCGAGGGATCGTAGAACCGCGCGACGGGCAGATGGTCTCTGGTCGGCTGTAAATACTGGCCGATCGTGAGGATGTCGCAGTTGACGGCTCGCAAATCGCGCATGACCTCGCGCGCTTCAGCAAGCGTCTCCCCCATGCCGAGAATTAGTCCTGACTTCGTCGTCATCCCCTGCTCTTTCGCTCGATGCAGCAACTCGATCGACCGCTGATACTTTCCCTGTGGCCTGATCGACGGAAATAGCCGACGGACAGTTTCGATGTTATGATTGAGAATCTCCGGTTTTTCGGCACACACGGCGGTGAGCGCTGCCTCGTTCCCCTCGAAATCCGGGATCAACACTTCAATCGTGCAATGCGGACTGAGCCGTCTGATCTGCCAAATCGTATCGGAAAAGACAGCGGCCCCGCCGTCCGGCAATTCATCACGGTTGACCGACGTCACCACGGCA
>DASUMN010000257.1:0-2526 GCA_036277675.1 Nitrospira sp.
TGAGTGGCGTACCATAGCATGGGATCCGATTCGTTCGCAATACGGGGATGGCACAAATCTGCGCCTGGAGACGGTTGGCGAGGAGCCACCGGGCCGATGCCCGAATCAATGACAAGATGGAACCCGACGTGATATGGTGCCGTCCCGTCGGGGTAGGAATCTAGAATCCTGCGAGATTCTTTACCGGTTTGCCCAGCCATCGCGTCGCTGGGTATAGACTGATAATCGTCATCTTTCCATGCAGATACGTGTCTTGGGATGTCATGGGGCTGATTGCCTGGCGGACACCACGGAGAGGCCGCTCCGCTGGGAGAGTTGCGGGTTTCTCATCGACGACTCCGTGCTGCTGGACGCCGGAACGATCGGCGCGCGGCTCACATTAGCCGAACAGCGGGATATCCGGTTTGTACTGCTGAGCCATCTTCACTTCGATCACATCAAGGGCCTGCCGACGCTGGCCGATAACTTGGCCGAAGAATTCGATGCACCGCTGATCGTTGCGGCCACTGAATCAGTCATTCAAGGGTTGATGGACCATGTGTTCAATAACACGATCTATCCGAATTTTTTCGCGCTGCCCGATCGGAGACGTCCGATCCTGCAGGCGCGAATTCTTGAGCCGGGGAAACCGGTGACTCTTGGTCACTTGGAAGTCACTCCAGTCCCGGTCAACCATTCAGTTCCGACCGTAGGCTACGTGGTGAACAATGGTCGGGCAGCCTTTCTCTATAGCGGCGATACCTATCAGACGGAAGAGATCTGGCGCCTGGGGCGGACGATTCCCGAACTCAAGGCCGCGTTTATTGAATCGTCCTTTCCCGACGAATTTGGAGAATTGGCCAAGAGATCCAAACACCTCACTCCCGCGCTGTTCCTCAAGGAGTTCCAAAAAATCGGACGTCCCGAACTGCCGGTCTACGCCTATCACATGAAGCCCGCGTTTCGAACACAGATCGAACAGGAAATCCGCCGACTTGGCATCGAGCAGGCGGCGTTTCTCGAGGAAGACCAAATCGTCACGCTGTAATCCTGTGCGGTCAGCAAGGTTCTCCGCTGCGCAAGTCGTCTGGAGGATCTATTGATCGGCAAGGGCTGGGTTATGTTAAGTGCGTCGTCAGCCAATCGGCGATCACGGCCGTCATCCGCGTGAAGTCCTCGCTCTTCGTGAACTGATGGTCGGCACCGGGGATCAGCTCGAGATGCTTCTTGACCTGTAATGCCTCATAGAGCCGCCGGCTTTGATGCAACGGGACATGCTCGTCGTGATCGCCCTGGACGATGACGGTCGGGGCGGTGATCGACCGGGCAGGTTCGTAGGCGATCCGGCGCACACAGTCTTCATAGAATGCGTAGCGAAGGGGGATTCGTTCTGGCCCGCCCATGATGTTTGGGACCGTGTCGGTGGCTTTCCATCGCGCCATTTCTGCGTTACCGAACTCCAGACACAGCTCTTCCGCAAAATCCACGACGGGACATTTCAAGGCCAGGCAGGCAAGGTCCGTCCGTTGTGCGGCGGTCAGAGTCGCCACCAGCCCGCCGAAGCTGGACCCCATCAAACCAATACGCTGATAGCCCTTCTGCCTCACGAGGTCCAGCGCAGCCAACGCCTGCTCCACGGCCAGCGTATTCGTGATCTGTTCGAACGGCCCGTCGCTCTCGCCGTGCCCGAAGAAATCGAAGCGGAACGTGGCGATGCCCCGTTCGGTCAATATCCGGGTCAGGGTCTTGTTCGTCGAGCTGTTCTTGCCGGACAGGAATCCGTGACAGAGGACGGCGATCTTGTCCGTGTCTCCGGCCGGTGTGGTGAGAATGGAGGCAACGCGGTGACCGGATGGGTCACTGAATGAAAGCAAAGATTCCACGGGCCGGATTGTAACAGAGTTCGAGTGGGAGGTCAGTGGACGTAAGCCGACAAACGAGCGCGATCATCCGGTCGTTCCCCGTGTGACGAGAATCGACTCCAGATTGTTCTCCAAGTCGTTGACCACGACCCACTCCGTCGCGCCGGCCTTGCGCACGCGAGCTTCCCAGCGGGCCAGGCGGTTGAGATAGAGGCGTGGGTCGGCGTTGTCCGTGCGCAATTTGCTGACATTGAGCGCCACAATACGAAACCCGTCCAGATCAATCGGGAAGTCACGGACCGTCCCTTTTCCTAATTCCTCCTGCATATCGGAGAAAATCACGATGGTCTTGATGCCGGACTTGGTCTCATTCAGATACTCGGCGCCTTGAATCAACGCCCCGGTAATGTCGGTATAGGCGCTGGGCGTGACCCCTTTGGTGAAGACCTGGATCTTGTCTTTGAACGCGCGTTTTTGTGACGTGGCCTGCGAGGGGCGCTTGTCGAAGGTGACTTTGGCGACAATGTCCTTTTCGGTGAAGCTCCGGCTCTCCACCTTGGCCACGGCCAGCGAATCGCCCGGATTCAACGTCGCCAGCAGGTAGTTGATGATTTTCGACGCCTTGTTGGCTTCCTGCGCATAGGTGCCGGACGTGTCCACCAGCATATAGACGCCGTGGCTGTGC
>DASUMN010000258.1:0-4579 GCA_036277675.1 Nitrospira sp.
CACTTCCCGAATCGCTGGATTATTGACTTCCGGGACGATGCGACCGGATTGAGGAAAAGCGGGTAACCGCTCGACCGAGGCGATCAGTTGCTGTCTGACCAATTGCGCGTAGTGGGGAGAATCTTGCTCGATGAATCGTTGAATGGACTGAACGTCTTCAATGGCTCGGCGAGTCCAGACCAACGGAGTCATTTGAGGAGCTGACGAACGGCTTCAGCATGGGTGACCGTCTCACCGGAATCGGACTGACAGATCCCCTCTTCAACCTTTGCCAGGAACAGAGCCGCTCAATTGCATCCTCAAACGTGGCGCCCTCGGGAAGTTCTTTCACGACCTGTAGGATCTTTTGTTTGACCGTATCAGTCGCCATTGTTGATCCCTCCCTGCGACTCGCACTCTAAGATACTTCACCCCATGCGTCAACTGAACCGCAAATGGACGAATCGGCTGACAGCTTACCGTACAAGCGTTCCGAAAGCGGCGAAGAGTTGCCCCGTCAGATACCGGGTGGTCTCCGGATCACCGGATCCCTTCCGGCGTATATGATCGTTGAGCACACGCCCCTCGGCGGTTTTATGAATGCCGGGCTGCCTGAGATTCATCCGGTAGCGATCGACTCCCGCCGACACCCAACTCACAAAGATCACCGTCCCGTCACGCTCGACTGTCTCGACAATCCCCACATGCGTCAGCGGATCGTTGGGCAATCCGTCGCGATTGAAGTCCCATGTATTGTGGAAAAAGACGAGATCACCCGGATACACGGTCGGACCATAGTGAATCCGTCCATGTTCCACAACATGTGTGTAAATGCGCCCCACTCCATTGCCGCCATCCAGTTCGCCCAGTCCATCATACAGGTCGACTTGCTGGGCGGCATACACGCCTCGGACGAAGCCTGAGCAGTCACCAACATAGCGCCGCCCTTCGACTTCGATTCGAGACCAACCAACGAGTCCTACGGCTGCCCGCGCCAGCGCGGTTTGCCTCGGCACCCCCTTGGCCAACACACAACAGGGCACTCCCCGTGGACCGGTGGTGAGCATCTTCGTATTGGGATCATCCGGTACCGGTTGATGCCCTGCGATTGCGCAGCTTTGCAAAACACTGGCGATGAAGATACCGAGAAGAAAGAATGCGATGGAGCGAGAAGGGCCGACGATATCCATCATCCGCCGTGAATCTGGTTATGACTTTTGCCTGGCCTTCGCCAATGCCAACGCCATTGCGCCGATCGGTTGAGGTGCTCGTACCACTGCCTGTCCCGATGCCGACTGCCCGCGTCCGCGTAAGTCTCGAGCCGCCTCGCCCCTGGACTGAACCGGAGGAGCCGGACGGCCGGCTGCATGATCGATCCGCATCGTCAGTGAAATGCGCTGGCGCTTCAGATCCACATCAAGCACCTTCACCTTGACCACCTGCCCCGGCTTGACCACCGCATGAGGGTCTTTCACAAACGTATCCGCCAGCGCCGACACATGTACGAGCCCGTCCTGATGAACGCCGATATCGACGAAGGCGCCGAATGCCGCCACATTCGTCACCACTCCTTCCAACACCATGCCGGGCTGCAAATCACTCAGGGCTTCGACTCCCTCCCGGAAGGTCGCCGTCTTGAATTCTGGGCGCGGGTCTCGGCCTGGCTTTTCCAGCTCGGCAAGAATATCCCGCACCGTTGGCACTCCGAATTTCTCATCGGTAAAGTCGGACGGCGACAACCCTTTCAATGCAGCCGGCTGGCGCATCACCTCGGCAATCCCAGTCCCCAGCCGCGTCAGAATGCGTTCAACGACCGGATAGGCTTCCGGGTGAACGGCGGAGCGATCCAATGGGTTGTCGCCATCGGGAATGCGCAGAAAACCCGCCGCCTGCTCGAAGGTCTTCTCGCCAAGACGGGGCACGTTCCGGATCGCAGTCCGGTTTGGGAACGGCCCAGTGGCATCCCGATAATCCACAATATTTTTGGCCAGCGCCTTGTTCAGCCCCGACACCCGTTCCAACAAGGGCGCCGAAGCCGTATTGACGTTCACGCCGACGGCGTTCACGCAATCTTCGACGGTGGCATCGAGAGACCGCGCCAAGGCCCGCTGATTCACGTCATGCTGATATTGGCCGACCCCGATCGCCTTCGGCTCGATCTTGACCAGTTCGGCCAGCGGGTCCTGTAGCCGCCTGGCAATGGACACCGCGCCCCGCACACTGACATCCAACTGTGGAAACTCCGCCGCTGCAAGCGCCGACGCCGAATAGACCGACGCTCCTGCCTCACTGACCACAATTTTGGCGATCTTCGGCTCAGGCTTGTGCGCGGCGACCATCTTAATGACCTCGACCGCCAACTTGTCCGTCTCGCGACTCGCTGTCCCATTGCCGATTGCAATCAATTCCACGCCATGTTGAATGACCAGGCGCACGAGCGTCTCTACCGAACCCTGCCAGTCGTTGCGGGGCTGGTGCGGATAGATCGTCGCCGTGTCCAACAGTTTTCCGGTCGCATCGACGACCGCTACCTTGCAGCCGGTGCGAAATCCCGGGTCCAGACCGAGCACGGCCTTAGGGCCGGCCGGCGCAGCCAGTAACAGTTCATGGAGGTTGCGGCTAAAAATCTTGATCGCTTCGGTTTCAGCTGTTTCACGCAGCTGCATCAACAGTTCGATACTGAGCTGCGAATGGATCTTCACGCGCCACGTCCAGTCGCACACGCCAGCCAGCCACGGGTCGGCTGGCCTGTTGCGGTCCTGAATTCCCGCGTGCGTCGCGATCATCGACACACAAGGATGCGGGACCACCGCGTCGAGCGTGTCTCCCAAGCCCAGCTCCAACTTCAAGACACCCAGTGTACGGCCTCGGAAGAGCGCAAGCGCACGATGCGACGGGATAGTCTTGATCGGCTCGGTATAGGCATAATAATCGCGGAACTTCTCCTCTTCCGCCTGCTCCTTGTCTTTCATCACCGTCGAGGTCAACACCCCCTGCTCCCACATACGCGTCCGCAGCGCGGCCAGCAGGTCGGCTGTTTCGGCGAACCGCTCCATGAGAATGTCGCGCGCCCCTTCCAGCGCCGTTTTGGCATCGGGCACATTGATCACCTCTATTCCTTCAGCAGCAGGGACCACACGAATGTATGCCAGCGCCTCGTGCTCAGGATGCAGTGTCGGGTCTGCCAACAGGCTATCGGCCAAGGGCTCCAGCCCTGCCTCACGTGCAATCTGTGCGCGGGTACGGCGCTTTGGCTTGAAGGGCAGATACAAATCTTCCACGGCTTGCTTGGTTGCCGCCGCCTCGATGCGCTCTCGCAACCCATCCGTCAGTTTTCCCTGCTCCTCAATCGACGCCAATATTGCCGCCCGCCTTGCCTCCAACTCGCGAAGGTAGAGCAGGCGCTCTTCCAGACTACGCAGCTGTGTATCGTCCAGATTGCCGGTCGCCTCCTTGCGGTATCGGGCAATGAACGGAACGGTTGCCCCCTCATCAAGCAGGGCTACCGCGGCCGCGACCTGATGGACTCCGGCGTCGAGCTCCTTGGCAATGAGGGAATCAATCTTACGCTGAACCGCGACTGTCGAGGGCTGAGTCGTTGTCCCTGTCATCTGTCAGTCAATCTGTAACACGGTAGCAGCCTGCCGCTTATTGGCCTCCATGGAGGCCTCGCACGGCCTATCCCCCCGCGCTGCCCACCGGCCCGCCCGGTTCGGTCATGCGCCAGGGATCGAGGAGTTCGGTGAGCTTCTTCTCCGGAAGGGCTTTTTGTTCCTTCGCCACCTGCCGGACGGTCTTACCGGACTTGTAGGCATCCTTGGCCAGTTTCGCCGCCGCTTCGTACCCAATGACCGGCGCCAAGGCCGTGCACATTGCAAGGCTTTCTTCGATCAAGCCCTTGCAACGTTCTTCGTTAGCTTTGATGCCTTCAATACACTTCGCTGCGAAATTGTTGGAGGCGGACGCAAGCAATTCAATCGACTGGAGCAGGTTATAGGCCATCACCGGCATCATGACGATGAGCTCGAAATTGGCCGCCTGCCCACCCACGGTGACTGTTACGTCGTTGCCGATGACCTGCGCGCAGACCATCGTGACAGATTCGGCAATGACCGGATTCACCTTCCCCGGCATGATCGAGGAGCCGGGCTGCGTCTCCGGCAAATTGATCTCACCGAGTCCGCAGCGGGGGCCGGAGCCTAGCCAGCGAATGTCGTTGGCAATCTTCATGAGACTCACGGCAAGGGTGCGCAACGCGCCGCTGGCTTCGACGAGCGCATCCTGGGCGGACTGGGCCTCGAAGTGATTCTTGGCCTCCTTGAACACACAGCCGGTCTCTTTCGAAATGATCGCCATAACCTTCGCGGAAAATCTTGGATGGCAATTCAGACCCGTGCCAACGGCGGTTCCGCCAAGCGCCACTTCACTCAAGGCGTCCTGCGCCTGTCTGACCCGCTGAATGCCCAGCTCGATCTGACGGGCATACCCGCCGAATTCCTGTCCCAAACGCACGGGAGTCGCATCCTGCAAATGCGTGCGCCCGATCTTGACGATCTTGTCGAACTCTTTGGCCTTACGGTCCAATGCCTTGCGCAAACGG
>DASUMN010000259.1:0-6027 GCA_036277675.1 Nitrospira sp.
GATCACTTACAGTTTGACCGACAACGCCGGTGGACGCTTCCAGATCGACGGCAACACGGGCGTCGTGACGGTGCTGGACGGTACATTGCTGGACTATGAGAGTGCCACCTCGCACACCATTACGGTGCAAGCGGCTAGCGCCGACGGGTCCTTCTCGACGCAAACCTATACGATCAACGTCAATAACGTGAACGAAGCGCCAACGGCGGCGATCACGGCCACGAGCTATACCGCGACCGAGCAGACGAGTTTGTACCTGGTGTCGGGTGGGCTGAGCGTGGGCGACGTGGACGGCCCCAGTGTGACGGCAACCCTGTCTGTGGGTGAAGGCGTGTTAAACGTCACGGCGGGCACGACGGGGGCGACGGTCACCAACAGCGGGACTGGGACAGTGACAATCACGGGGACACAAGCGCAGATCAACGCGGTGCTGGGGGGCAACAGCGGCGCGACGGTGGCCTACTTCAACGGGTCGGACACGCCGAGTGCCTCGACGACGCTGACGCTGAGCGCCAGTGATGGGACGCTGAGTGCGTCGGACACAGCGACGATCAATATCACGGCGGTAAATGACTCGACCGTCTTCGGCGGGAACACGAGCGGGAGCGGCAACGAAGACGCGGGCACGGTGATCACGGGGACGCTGACGGCGACGGATCCGGACGGGGCGGGGACGAACCCGTTTGCGGTGACGGGCGCGGCGGCGAACGGGACGGCGAGCATCAACGCGGCGACGGGGGCGTGGAGCTACACGCCGGCGGCGAACTTTGCAGGGACGGACAGCTTCACGGTGACGTTCACGGACGCGCAGGGCTTTACCAGCACGCAGGTGATCACGATCACGGTGACGGCGGTGGCCACGCCTCCAGCGGCTCCGCCGGTGAGTACGATTCCCCCAAGCCTTCTGCCGACGCCAACCGCGGGCCCGTATCCTGTTTCTCCGGTTTCAGGTCCAGCGTCTGGCGGGCCTCCTATTGTACTTGTGACTGGAGGTGGGTTGGCGTCGGTGTTACCGCCGCTCGCTTCGACATTGGCATCAAATGGATGTGATACCGGCGGCGATTCTGCGGTGACCCCTGCTACCATCATGGCCCAAATGTGGATGCCTGGTTCCTGCGAGAACGATGAGACTGCGATTGCAGAGGCAGGTGTGCCCGATGATTTCGATCGCCAGGCCGAGGTGACGGGACAGGTTGTCGCCATGGCGGAGGAACCGCCGGATGTGGTGATGGACGAGCGGATAGCACAGGTGGAGGAGCCGCTCTCGTCGCCGGTGAAAAAGATGCTGGAGTCGGGCCGCAAGATGGCTGCGAATTTGGACAGATTAGCCGATGATTTGACTCGGTCAATGGAAGAACGTGAGCAGCAGGCCCAGCTTATGGGGCGCGTGGCGTCATTGTCCGGCCTGGCGCTCACCGCGGGATTCTCCGCGTGGATTCTGCGTGGCGGGTCTTTGCTGATGAGCTTCCTTGTTTCAATGCCAGTCTGGCGCCACTTCGATCCAGTGCCTGTGCTGGGTCTAAGCCGTCGAGATCGACGGAAGTTTGATCAGCAGGCACATGCCGCGCAGCAACAGGAAATTAGCCAGTTTAGAGGACTTGACCGCGTGGTGCAGTCGGAGTCGAATTCTATGAAACGGCATGAACAAGGGACGGGAGTCAAGAAGGACAAGAAGTTGTAATGCATGCGACGCCCTTAGTGTGGATCAGTGGCGGATTGGTCAGCCTCACGGTCGGCATTTTGCTAGCCGGCGATGTCCTCGTTGATCTGGTGCCCAGCCATGATCGGCAGGTGATGGAACACCGGCGTCAGTTGGCGGAGTCGCTGGCTGTGCAGTATTCGGCGTTAACCGAACAGGGACAGATCGCGACAGTGAAATTTGCGATGGAAGTCCTGACCAAGAGGACTCCGGACATCCTGTCACTCGCGCTGATTCAGAAGGGCCAGGGCGAGCGGGCTGTTGTGGCGCAAGTGGGTGATCATGACCGAGTATGGGTGCAGCCGCCGGGCGATGAATCGACAGTCGAGTTCTTTCAGATCCCAATATCTTCCGGTGACCAAAGGTGGGGTGCGCTCCAGATTGCATTTCAACCCGTGAAGGCGCTCTCTGTTTGGGAGTGGGTGTTGGCCAATCCCTGGCTGCGTTTCCTGGCATTCGTCAGCGTCGCAGGATTTGTCGCCTATTTCTACTTCATGAAACGCACGTTGCGTCAGCTGGATCCCTCCAGCATTGTTCCTGCCCGCGTGAAAGCCGCGCTCGATGCGCTCACGCAGGGCGTTGTCATGATCGACGATCGGGAGTTTATCGTCTTGGCGAACGATGCCTTTTGCTCCGCGGTGGGAAAGTCAGTGGATTCGCTGATGGGGGTTGATCTCGGAACATTGTTATGGAAGTCTTCGGGCTCTTCGGAGACGATATCGACGTATCCTTGGACGCGGGCGATGACGGAGAGGCAGCATCAGGAAGGTGCAGCGCTTGTCCTCGATGTGTCTCAGGGAGAATCCAGAAAGTTCATCGTCAATGCCGTGCCGATCATGGACGATGCATCGACGGTCAAGGGAGTGCTGGTTTCCTTCTATGACGTGACCGAGCTTGACCGAATGAATATGCAATTGACGGAGGCGAACAGCGAACTGGAGTGGTCACGAACTCAGATTTTAGAAAAAAACGAGGCGCTCGAGAAAACGAATTCTAGCCTCTCCATCGAAATCACTGAGCGGAAGAAGGTTGAGGAAGAGAAGGAAAAGCTGTATCAGCGGCTGATGCAGGCGTCACGTCAAGCGGGCATGGCGGATGTGGCCTCGAACGTGTTGCACAATGTCGGAAATGTCCTCAACAGCATCAATGTGTCGACCGACACCCTCTTGAAGACGCTGCGAAAGCCGATGGTGGGCGATGTGTGCCGAATTGCGTCGCTCTTTCGTGAGCACCAAGGCGATCTGCAGGAATTTCTGACGGCCGATCCGCAGGGCAAGCAAATCCCAGGGTATTTGAGCCTGGTCGCCGACTCTCTCAGCGGAAGTCACCAGACGATTCAGGGCGAACTGGAGTCTCTCGTGAACAAGCTCGACCATGTGAAACAGGTGATTCTATCGCAGCAAGACATTGCCCAAACGGGAAGTGTTCGTGAAGCATCCCGAGTCGCGGATTTAATGGAACAGGCTCTCTTGATGGCCCTGCCTGAACCGGAGAGGTATCGGGTCCATGTGTCCAGAGAATATGACTTTGTTCCATTGATTATGATCGATCGGCACCAAGTGCTGCAGATCTTGGTCAATTTGATCGCGAATGCCAAGGACGCCATGATCACCCAGTCGGCATCGATCCACCGATTGTCCATACGCGTCAGTATGGCGGGAGATGGCACGAATGCCGTGCGGCTTGAAGTGGCGGACACCGGCTGCGGGATTCCAACCGAACATCTGCCCCGCTTGTTTACTCAAGGGTTTACGACCAAACAACATGGACACGGGTTGGGCCTGCACAGTGCCGCCATTTCCGCGAAGAACATGGGAGGCTCCATCCAAGCCTCCAGCGCAGGTGCGGGGCATGGAGCCACGTTCACCCTTTCTCTCCCGGTGGTCCTGGCAGAGATGGCTGCATAAAGAACGGTGGGGCCATCGCCGACCACCCATACGTGTCCGATGTGATTGAGTGGCAAGTGAGGCGGCGTACCCTCCGTATCCCGATTCAGGCTGAACCCCGATAGATAATCCTCGCCTCGTCATACACTGAAGTCACAACGCCTGATCGAGATCCTCGGCCACCCCACTGTGTTGGCGCCTCCACGGTTCCCATCTTCCCACATCGTGCAAGCCGATGTGTGTACCGCCCCAAGTCTCAATGGCCCGCAAAGACGATTGGTTCCACTTGAGGTCTCGGCGGAAGCAGAGTACATAAGAAGCGAGACGGTCGCCGACTCAACGAATGGACGGCCTGTCCGGTCTCTGTGTAAGTATTGGAGGGGGTGATGCGGCGTTCTAGCCACTTTCAAACCTCGTTGAGCAGCAAAGTCGCTGTGGCGCTGAGTGGGCTGGGACTGGCTGGATTCGTGGTGTTTCATATGCTGGGGAACCTCCAAGTGTTCGAGGGGTCCGACGCGCTCAATGGATATGCCGCGTTCCTGCGCGAGATGCCGATTGTCTTGTGGACTGCGCGGATTGGGCTGCTGATGGTTGCAGTCGCCCATGTCGCTTTGGCCATTCAGCTGGCCCTTCGCAACCGGCGCGCCCGTCCAGTGGGCTACGCAGTTCGTGAATATCGGACCGCGTCGATAGCTTCGCGCACGATGGCACTCACCGGCAGCGTGCTTCTGCTCTTTATCGTGTTTCATGTCCTGCATTTGACCGCGGGTCTCGTTGATCCAACCTTCCACGATCACGTGGATGAGCAAGGCCGTGCGGATGTCTACGGCAAGGTGATCCATGCATTTCACAACCCGCTGTACGTGGTTCTCTATTGTGCGGGGCAGCTCGTGCTTGGGATGCATCTCAGCCATGCGGTGTCCGGAAGTTTGCAGACGCTGGGATTCGAGCATGCGGCGCTCAATCGTTTCTTCAAGGCTGCGGGGCCGGCGGTCGCGTTGTTCGTGGTGCTGGGCAATCTGACGATCATTCTCGCGGTCTTTCTCGGATTGGTGAGGGCATGATGATGCTCGATCCCAAGATCCCGCCTGGCCCGCTGGAAACGAAGTGGGATCGGCGCCGGTTCACCGAAAAACTGGTGAGCCCAGGCAATAAGCGGCGGCTGAAAATCATTGTCGTTGGCACCGGGTTAGCCGGAGCCAGCGCGGCGTCGACGTTGGGCCAGCTTGGCTACGAGGTGGAGTGTTTTTGTTCCCAGGACAGCCCGCGGCGGGCGCACAGTATCGCCGCGCAAGGTGGCATCAACGCGGCGAAGAATTATCAGGATGACGGAGACAGTGTCGCACGGCTGTTTTACGACACCATCAAAGGCGGAGACTTCCGTTCGCGCGAAGCGAATGTCTATCGGCTGGCCCAAGTCAGCACCCAGATCATCGATCAGTGCGTGGCGCTCGGCGTTCCGTTCGCGAGGGAGTACGGCGGGCAGCTGGCCAACCGGTCGTTCGGGGGTGTGCAGGTCGCACGCACCTTCTACTGTCGAGGTCAGACCGGGCAGCAGCTCCTTCTGGGGGCCTATTCGGCCTTGTGTTGGCAGGTCGAGCGGGGACAAGTGACGATGCGCCCGCGCACCGAAATGCTCGATCTTATCGTGATCGATGGACATGCTCGAGGTATCGTAGTCCGTGACTTGGTGACGGGGCGAATTACGGCCCATATGGCACAGGCGGTCGTGTTGGCGACCGGTGGATACGGGAATGTGTATTATCGGTCCACCAATGCGAGCAGCTGCAATGTGACCGCAACGTACCGAGCCTGGAAACAAGGGGCCGCCTTTGCCAACCCCTGTTTTACGCAGATCCATCCGACGGCGATCCCGCCGGCAGACACGCACCAAGCCAAACTGACGCTCATGTCCGAATCCCTCCGGAACGATGGACGGCTGTGGGTGCCGATTGCACCTGCCGATCACCGGCTTCCCGAAGAGATACCCTTGTCGGAACGAGACTATTTCCTGGAGCGCCGGTATCCGAGGTTCGGCAACCTCGTACCGCGTGATGTCGCCTCCCGAGCAGTGAAGGCGATGTGCGATGAGGGTCGGGGTGTCGGACCGGGTGGCCACGGTGTGTATTTGGATTTTGCCGATGTGATTGAGCGGCAGGGACTGGAGGTTGTGCGGGAGCGATACGGCAATCTCTTCGAGATGTACCAGCGGATTACCGGCGAAGATGCCTATCGGGTGCCCATGCGTATCTATCCGGCCCCGCACTATACGATGGGGGGACTGTGGGTCGATTACAATTTGATGAGCACGATCCCAGGCCTCTTTGTCATCGGCGAAGCGAATTTCGCTGATCATGGCGCAAACCGGCTCGGTGCCAGCTCCCTGATGCAGGGCCTTGCCGATGGATATTTTATCCTGCCCTACACCATCGGCCATTACTT
>DASUMN010000260.1:0-2318 GCA_036277675.1 Nitrospira sp.
ACGAGGAAGTTGCCCGTCCCTGGGCGCCGGGTTTTCGGCAGCGGGATCGAGTCTTCTCCTCTGAGATAACGGGCAGTTAAGGCGCTTGGGTCGTGTAAGAATTTGTCCAATGGGGCGCCGCACACGATGTGTCCCCCCTGCTCTCCCGATCGTGGCCCCATTTCCACGATGTGATCAGCCGACTCGATCATATGCCGATCATGCTCGACGACCACGACGGTATTGCCGGACGACGCCAAGTCTTTAAGAATGCCGGCGAGCAAGGCCGTGTCCCGCGCATGTAGCCCGATCGTCGGTTCGTCGAGTACATAGAGCGTCCCGACCAATCGGGCGCCGAGCTGGTTAGCCAGCGACACCCGCTGGGCTTCACCACCAGACAGTGTTCTTGTTTGTCTGGCGAGTGTTAGGTAGTCGAGGCCGACTCGCTGGAGAAAACCGAGTTTGGCGCGCAGCTGCCGCAGGATGTCCTTGGCAATGTCCTGTTCCATGGGGCGTAGCGGCAATGAGTCTGCCCACGCAGCGACTTGTTGAATGGTGAGCTCCGAGATCTCGTGAATATCACGGCCGGCGATCTTGACGAATCGGGCGTCCGGCTTCAGGCGGCTGCCTCGGCAACTAGGACAATCGAACGGTGTGCGGTAGCGGCTGAGCAACACGCGCACATGCAGCTTGTACCGTTTGCCTTCCAGGTATTCGAAGAACTCGTTGATTCCGTCGAATGACTTGTCCCCGGTCCAGAGCAGAAGTTGAGTCTCTTTCGGGAGCAGCCGGTACGGCATCGTCAGCTCGACGCCTGTGCGTTTCATGGCGAGCAACATCTGTTTCTGCCACCACTCGGCGCTGGGTTTGCTCCAGGGCTCGATGGCGCCCTGGACCAGTGATTTGTTGTGGTCCGGAATCACCAACTCCGGATCGTAGCGCAGGACATTGCCGAATCCCTTGCACTCGGGGCACGCGCCGAGCGGATGGTTGAAGGAGAAGAGAATCGGCCGGATCGGTTCGAACGTCCGCCTGCAGCCCTGGCACTGAAAGCTGGTGCTGTAGGTCTGAAGGCCATGACCGATGATCTCGACGGCACACCGGCCCTCGCCTTCACGCAACGCGGTCTCCACAGCCTCAGCCAGCCGTGGCCGGTCGGCCTCCCTGACGATGAGGCGGTCGAGCACTATGTGGAGAGTCTGTTGTGTATGGAGCGAAGATGGGGTGATCTCCTGGAGCGCTATGGTGTCGTCGCCTATCTTCAATCTCGTGAACCCACGGGTGAGCAGTGATTGGATGAACGCCGCTTCCGTCTTTGCCGTGGGCGGGCTGATGGGAAACAACACCATTGCTCTGGCTTCCGGGAATCGACGGAGCAGATCTTCCGTGATCGCCACCGGATGAAACGAGCGGGCCTCTTGTTGGCAGTCCGGACAGATCGGCTTGCCGACCTTGGCGTAGAGCAACCGCAGAAGATCGGCGATTTCCGTTGTCGTGCCGACGGTCGATCGGGCGGTGCGCACCTGGTTTTTCTGCTCAATCGCGATGGCTGGGCGTACATTCAGGACGCGGTCCACGTCCGGGCGGGCCACTTTGTCGAGAAACATGCGGGCATAGGTTGAGAGCGATTCGACGTACCGCCATTGGCCTTCGGCAAACAGGGTGTCGAAGGCCAGGGAGGATTTACCCGATCCGGAGACGCCGGTAATGGCCGTGACTCGATCGTGGGGGATCTGAAGCGACACATTCTTGAGATTATTCTGCCGTGCCCCTTCGATGATGAGGTGACGGACTGAGGGATTGGAGTTGAGAGGGTCCGGCACGGCAATGGTTCCCATTGGAAAATGACCGAGCATGTTAGCAACTGGCAGGGGCCGGTTCAACGACGGATGAATTGCGGTGAGGGACGGTGAGAGGAGGGACATGCCAGTTGGAGACGCACTGATACAAAGCGAGTCTGGGAAGTTTCTGTGGAACTCAAGGGAGTAAGGCGAGTGTGATGCGGATGGCCTCGTCGACGGCAGCCAGCTCCTCTTGGCTCAAAGTATCGATTCTCGATTGCAACCGTGATTTGTCCAACGATCGGATCTGGTCGCCCAGCACACGAGCGGGCTTGCCGTTGACGATGACCATGACTTCACCGGGATACAACGAATCGACATTGCTGGTAAGAGGCAGAACGACCACACGAGAGCCGAAAGTGTTGCAGGAATTGTTTGAAACGATCACGGCGGGTCTGGTTTTCTTGATTTCAGATCCGATGGCCGGATCCAAGGCCACCCAGTAGATGTCCCCTCGGCGTGCGAGCGTTCTTACTTTGGCCATCCTTCCCCTTCCGT
>DASUMN010000261.1:0-6907 GCA_036277675.1 Nitrospira sp.
ACAGCGCCTGGTTCGTCGGATACTTCTTCTTCAACGCGCTCTTGATCGCCACGTTGTCAGTATACCCAGCGACATGTACCGACTTTTCAGGGAAATCCTTGAGCACGGTGCCGACGCGTTTCAAGGCATCGGTTCCGCCCACCTTCAGCTGATCTTGGCCCGAATCGAACAACAGACTCGATGCCAGATTGATGGTGAGCGCATCACCCGCTTGATTGACCGACACCGTCCCTTTTGAAATCTCAGGTCGCAAGGCCTTCAGTAGATCCCTTTCGGCTTTGGCCAGGTTCCCTTTGCTCTGGTCAAGCTGCCCCTCAAGCTCCGCTATCCGTTGCTTCGCTGCTGCTAACTCCGCCGCGAGCCGATCCCTCTCTCCTTGTGACCGGCTCAGGTCGCCTTGCGCCGCCGAAAGCTGGCTGGCAAGCTTCGCCTGATCGCCGCTGCCGGTACGAAGCGCGGCAATCTCCCGATCGCGATCTGCCAACTGCCGTTCTAACTCACTAACGCGGTTGCCGAGGGCGCCATTCTGTTTCCGCAGGGCTTCCAGTTCATCGGCCAATCGCTGCCGGTCTCTCTCCAGCGCCGCAAGGCGTGCCTCCATTTCTTGTGATGCATCGGGAGCGACCACCTTGGTCGTGGACGGGCACCCGCTCCCTTGATGATAGCCGTACCATTTTTGATCTATACAGACCTCCGGTTGCTTGATATAGGACGAACAACCGGTCAGCACGATCACGCTTGCCGTGATCATCGCAGTGTTGAACGTTCGCATGATTTGTCCCTCCCCTTGTGAGTATTTAGTGCGGGTATGTTCCTGCACGATTTGTACCTGAGTTGCAGCCGACCGCTTACTGACGGTTCTTGAGCAGATCGCGGATCTCCATCAGCAATTTCTCTTCATTGGTCGGCTCCGGTGGAGCCGGCGGGGCTGGGGGTGGCGCCTCCTGCTTAAACCGATTCACCTGCTTGACCAGCATGAAAATGACAAAGGCAATAATGATGAAGTCGAACACGCTTTGCAGAAAGACGCCGTAATTGAGCGTCGGCGCTCCCGCCGCTTTCGCCGCGGCCAAAGACGGCGGTCCCGTCCGAGACAAATCGATGAACAGGCTCGAGAAGTCCACCTTGCCCATCAATAGTCCAAGAGGCGGCATCAGGACATCGCTGACCAACGATGACACGATTTTTCCAAATGCCCCGCCGATGATGACACCGATCGCCATATCCAGGACATTGCCTCGCATGGCGAAATCCTTGAATTCTTTCAGCATGGTGCCCCTCCTTCACGAGCGTGGTTGAGCAAGCTATTCGGCCTAGCGCTTGCGCGTTGTATCGAAACCGTACCCCAAGGTAAAGAGATACAAATTATCGGTGTCGGTCGTACCGGCCGGCGGCTGATTGTTGTAGCGCGTCGTGACTTGGAATCCGCTCGCCAGCCCCCCAATGATCTTGAGGCGCACGCCGTTGTCCATCGTGAAATAGAAATTCGACGCGTTCTGAAGGGACGGGAAGATTTCGTTGTAGTGGTAGACCGTGATCCGGTCGTCGAACATCGGCCAATTCAACTTCATCGACACGCGCGCGCGGAAACTCGACTGATCCGACGCCACGCGGAAATCTTCATTGAAATACGCCAAACCGGCTTCCGTGTAGAACGTCATGTCTTTCAAGATCGAGCCGAAATCTCCCCGTTCGATCCATTGATAACCGGGCCCGCTGGAGATTGCGGTCCGCAACTTGAGATCTTGAAAGTGGTCGTTTTCGAAGTAGGCCGACGCAAACCAGAAGAGCCGTTTGGTGATGAAGAAGTCGAGCTTGATCGTGCCTCTGGCATTCCGGGTAATGAGAGAACCCGCATTGTCGCCGTAGACGTAGCGGCCCAACAGCGAGAGCCGGAGCTGTTCGCTCCGCGCCACAAAATCTCCCAGCACGCTGACGTTGCGGAGCCGGCTGTTGCCGGTGGCTTGCGAAAACCCGGCGTTCAAACTGCCCGTGTAAATCACCGGAGCCTGTACGACCGGATTCACGTCGGTCACCGAATCCAGCGGCACGGTCATTGTGCCGGCCGATCCCGCCGTCAGTTTCATCATGCCCGGGTCGGCTTCCTCAACCGTTCCAATGAGCACGGTGCCTTCCTTCAAATGAAAGGGAATCGGATGAGAGACCGCCAGTTTGCTCACCTCCGCCCATTTGACCTTGATGATCTCGCCCGCCAGAGGACTTTTGATGGACAACATTCCGCCGGTCATGTCGATCACTTCGCCATGAATGATACTGCCGTCTTTGAGCGTGACGATATCGGACACCGGCGCCGCAGAGTCTGACTGCGCCAATGCCTGATTCACACCGCTCTCCGCCGTCCACAGGCACAATGCGAGCAGACACAACAAAACTCTTCTTCTCATCAAATCCTCCGCATCATGATAGACCCTCACCATTAGCAAACCATGGCATGATCCAGATCGGACACAGCAAAGTCAATGCCCGCCTTCCGCAGTGCTCGGATCTCTATGGTATTCAGTTTGTTACTGAGGAGTGGTCGTGCGAGGAACGTATGAAAGGAGAAACATCTGTGGCATTCTCGCATGCCACATTGGCTACACAGCCTCAGATCGATGCTGAACCGGGCAGGCAAGACGAAACCGGAACGATCAGGAGGGTTCTTCGAGCAAATGGCGTAACTGCACGGCCAGATCGTCCGGCCGAAACGGCTTTTGGATGAATTGGGTACCCGGCGCGTTCAGAAAGCCTGCATGGCCCCACTCTGTAAAACCCGACATGAACAGCACTTTGAGACTCGGCCATTGGACACGCAGCCGTTCGGCAACCACCGGCCCAGTCATGACCGGCATGACAACGTCCGTCACCAACGCATCCACCGGTTTCGGCATGCCGGCGGCCAGCCGGAGCGCTTCTTCTCCGTTGGCGGCTTGGGATACCTGGTATCCATACCCTTCGAGCGCCTTGCCGACAAGCTTTCGGACCGACTCCTGGTCCTCGACCAACAACAACCGTTCAGTTCCCCGCGTGGTGCGAGGAGATACAGAAGCCACCGGTGACGCCTCTTGCCCAACGAAGCGGGGAAAGTAGACGTCGAACGTTGTGCCCTTGCCCGTCTCACTCTCGACAAAGATGAACCCTCGACTTTGTTTGATGATCCCATACACCGTGGCAAGTCCAAGCCCCGTGCCTTTGCCCTCCTCTTTGGTCGTAAAGAACGGTTCAAAGGCATGGGCACGAATCTTCTCATCCATGCCGTGGCCCGTATCACGAATGCTGAGTTGGACATACTCTCCGGGCACGAACACGGGATGGGGAACAGGCGTTCCAGGACGCAGAATGAAATTCGACGTCACAATCGTCAACGTCCCTCCATCCGGCATCGCGTCTCTCGCATTCACGGCGAGATTCATCACCACCTGGTCGATTTGTCCACGATCCACATGAACCGGCCACAGATGGGGTGCGCACTCGACGGCCAATTCGATGTCTTCGCCTATCAGCCGTTTCAGCATCGAGGCGATGGCCTTGAGCGATTCGCTCAGATCGACCCGCTGAGGTTTCAGCACCTGTTGCCGGCTGAAGGCCAAGAGTTGCCGCGTGAGACTCGCAGCCCGTTCCCCGGCCTTTGAAATTTCATCGATGAGCACTCGCATCCGATCGTCGGGACGGACTTGCTCCAGGAGTATCGCGCTGCAGCCGGTGATCACCGTGAGCAGATTGTTAAAATCATGCGCCACCCCTCCGGCCAGCCGACCGATCGCCTCCATCTTCTGCATCTGCTGAAATTGCCGCTGGAGCTGCTTTTGTTGATCATTCGCCCGCTGGAGTTCTCCCGTCCGTTCATCGACTCGCCGATTCAACTCGCGCAGCTGTTGTTCCACCTGATGCGCCAGGTTCCATTTCCGTGCCAGCGAAGTGGCCAACTGCAAGACTTCGATGCTATTGAAGGGTTTCTGAATGATCAGCAGCTTGTCGTTGCGGCCGATTCGATCTCTGATTTCAACCCACGGCTGGTCCGCGTAGGCCGTACAAATGACCACCTCAAGCCGTGAGTCCTCGTTCCACAAGTACTCGACGGTTTCCAGTCCATCCCATCCGGGCGGCATCCGCATATCAACAAATGCGACCGCATAGGGCCGGCCTTCTTTCACCGCTGACTGCACCATGGCCAGCGCCTGCTGTCCTTGGTCGGCGCAGTCGAGTTCAAACCGTTCCTGTCCCCTTGTGGGTGGTGAGCCGCCGAACAACGCGGCCCGCGCCTGATCATAGCGATCCTCGTCGGGGCTGATCTCAAGGATTTTCCGAAAATCCTCGTGGATCGCCCGATTGTCGTCGATCACCAAAATCCGGCGATTCTGTTGTGCTTCACCCATGCTCGTCACCGGCGCTCATGACAGATTGCGAGAATACGGCGCTACCCTGCCGTTGATGCTCCCCTCGGTCACACACGACTGGGATGCGTCAGGCTGGCTGCCTCGCCACGCCATCCTATCAAAACCCGCGGGTAACGCGAGAGAAACGTACTTATCGTGCGACAGAATGGAACGAAGAGGGGAACTCGATCTGCGCGGCGCGCAGTCGTTCGAGGATCGCTTTATTCAGTTCCCCTTGCGTCGCGCTATAGCGTGCGACCGCCGTCCAGGGCTCGACTGCGATGGTAATGGCCGGATGCCCGAGGCTGCTGACCCCGATGGACGGGGCTGGATCTTTGAGTACCTCCGGATGAGTGGCGACGACTTCGCGCACAATCTCCAGCGCCTGATCCAAATCCGTTCGATACGCGACGTCGACGGTCAGATGAATTTGGCGGATGGTGCCGAAATTGTGCAGAATCTCCCCGACGATCTTGCGATTCGGGATAATCACGCGCGAGTGGTCCGGATGCATCAGCGTCGTCGTGAAGATATCGATGACCACGACATCCCCGTGTACACCGAGCAGCGAGATATGTTCCCCCACCTTGTAGGGTTTGCTGAAGATAATCGACAGCCCGGCCATCACGTTGCTCAACACTCCTTGCATGGCCAACCCGATTCCCACACCGGCGACGCCGACGCCTGCGATCAGCGGCGCAATGGGAACGCCCAGCGTCTGAAGGGCGATCATGGCGGTGAAGAGCAGCACGACGATCTTGACGACCCGTACCAGCA
This sequence comes from Nitrospira sp., assembly GCA_036277675.1. Classification (GTDB taxonomy): domain Bacteria; phylum Nitrospirota; class Nitrospiria; order Nitrospirales; family Nitrospiraceae; genus Nitrospira_D. The sequence continues at coordinate 5,154 of DASUMN010000261.1, forward strand.
GCAACCGCACCGGCGGATCAAGCGTCTGCTTTTCGAGGGCTTGTTGGGTAAAATTCCCAGCCCAGCGGGAGGCCATGATCCCGGCGACCAAGATGCCCAGCGCGACCGCCGCTTGCAGCCCGTACTGCACGGCATATTGCGTAAGCGTATCGACGACATTCATAGACGGCAGTTCCTTATCGTCCAAACAAGCCTTTGAGCAGTTCTTGTCCCTCTTTCTGGACGTCCTTCGGCTTTGTCGTACCCTTCAGCAGACCGCCGATCGCCTCTTCCGCTTTCTTTTTCACCTGCTCCTGCACGGCCCCGGTCATCCCTTTCATATCGAGCCCATAGGCCGGCTGTTGAACGGTACCGCCGATGGTCAACGGCAAACTCAACCGGCCGTCTTTCAACGCGAGTTTGGCGACCGGTGACAACCCGGCAATCTTCTGGCTGACATCCTGCGAGAGATTCATCCGGACGGCGAGATTCAGCCGTTGATCGAACCCAATCGTACCCCCGCCGGTAGCCTGGAAATCATGGCTATCCATCAAGAGCCGCTGCACGGTGACGATCCCCTGCTTGATCGCAAGATCCGTCTCGATCGTCGAAAATACCGTGGCCTTGGGATCCCCGACCGAAAGCCCGACGACTTTCAAGATGGCCAGCGCTTCCTGGAGTAAATTGACCCCCTCGACCTTCCCGTCTTTCACCCCGACGTGGCCCGTGCCCTCCAGCGCCTTCGTGAGGTCCGGCACGGAGAAACCCCGGCCTTGGAGCGACAGGTCGGCGCCCGCCGTTCCACTGACGGACAGGTTGGTCGTCGCGACAGCATCGAGGGCCGGGCCGAGTTGTACTCCTTGAACCGTCAGGGAACTCGTGAACGGCGGCGCGTCAGACCCGGTCACAATCTTGGCCTGCCCCTTCACCTGCCCATCGAACACTTGCAACGACAGGTTGTTCAGTCTCACCTCCCGTCCCTTCACTTCCGCCGCAATCTGGAGATTCTTGGCCTCGACCGGTTTGGCAAGCGGCAGCGTCATCGGCAGGTTGGCGGTATTGATGGCCGGCGAATCAATGTTGACGGTGGCATCTTGGCCCGAGACCTTTCCTGTGATCGTGAATTCCGTCTTGCCTAAGGCGAGCTGGAAATTGATCGCGTCGATGTCGGTCGTTTCTTTCAACGGACCGAAGGTCCCGTCGAGCCGCACCGGCAGATTGAGCGGTTGGACGACCGTATCGAGGTGCAGACTGGGGGTTTGGCCGAGCCTGACCGACTTGAGCAGGAAATCCAAATCCTGCAACACATACTCGGTAGGCTTGGCGGCGGACAGATCGCGATACGTCATTTTCCCGCCCGCGATGGAGACCTGATCGACCGCCAACAAAGCCAGAATCTTCAGCGGCCCCTCCGTCGAGGGAATCGGCGCCCGCGACGGCTCCGTGGGTGCCGCCTTGCCCGGTTTACCGATCGTGGCCACGTTCAAGACACCCTTTCTATTCTTGACGACCGTGATGACGGGATCGCGGAGGGTCATTTCCTCCACCTCGACCTTGCCGCTCAGCAATGGCATGAGTTTCACGCCCACATCCAACGATGAGAGCGACGCGAAGGGGCCTGAGCTGAAGGCCGGATCGTCGAGCACCGCGAACCCCGCGACGCGGGCGCCGATTCGCGGCCAGACCGTCAGACGGATGTCTTGCAGCTGCACCTTGCGGTTCAGCGCCTCTTCGATGATCGGTTTGTATTGATCTTGATACTTGTTGAGATCGAT
>DASUMN010000262.1:0-4446 GCA_036277675.1 Nitrospira sp.
ATGATGGGCCTGCTTGTTACCTCTTGTGCCATGGCCGATCAACACACGGCCAAGGCTCCCTATGGGCATAGAGATGCGACGAAACTCGCTCACGGCATTATCGGCATATCTCTTCAGCTGAGTGCTGAGCGGGTCGGGGATCCGGCCATCCTCTATGTCGGCATGGTCCATCCTGGGGGACCTGCTCACCAGGCAGGACTTCGACACGGGGATGAAGTCGTCAGTGTTGATGGGGCTCCCGTGACAGGAAAGAGTTATGACCAGGTGGTCAGCATGATACGAGGGGAAGCGGGAACTGTTGTGAAGGTTGGTATCAAGGGTGAGAACGGTCTTCGTGAGCTTTCAATCGAGCGGGTGGCGGGTGACAGGCTGAAACGACCGGAAGGCTCCCATGGAAAACCTGAGTAAGAGAACATAGCTGTTGCTTCGGAGATTTGTCCCGGTATCGACTTGGTTAGTTCTGGGGGAGTCCATCTATGCGAGGAATAGTCTGGTACAGGAGGGATTTGCGCATTGCAGACCATCCGGCCTTGTCGGCGGCCTGCGAAGCATGGAGCGAGGTAATCCCGCTCTTTGTGTTCGACGAGCCGTTGTTGCACTCCCATGTGTTCGGCTCCGCCTGTGTGAATTTTATGCTCGGATGTCTCCAGGATCTGGCGTCGTCTTTGTCGGACCGAGGTCTCACGCTTCAGTGGCGACGCGGCGAACCGGTGGAGGAGGTCCTCCGCGCCGCTCGCGAATGGAAGGTTGATGCGGTCTATTGGAATCGCGACTATGAGCCGAGGGCGATTGAACGAGACCGCATAGTCGCGCAACGGTTGGCGCAGGCCGGCGTGGTCGTCCGCACGTTCAAAGATCATGTGGTGTTTGAGGCAGATGAGGTGCGAGGCGTCACCGGTGAACCCTTGCAGCGCTACAGCGCGTATCGCGCCCGCTGGTGGACGAAATGGCATGCAACAACCCCAGCCGTTCAGCCGGTCCCTACCGTACTTGCAGAAAAGGTGGCTGCCCCACGGCCTGTCTCATGCCATCTGCCCACAGCCCCCGAGCTGGGATACGATCCGGTCGCATTGCGGATTGAGCCGGGCGAGCGGAACGCCCTGAAGCGGTTGCGCTGGTTTGTGGAAGGTCCATTACATTCCTACGCGACAAACAGAAACCTGCCGGCGAACGATGGGTGTTCACAACTTTCCCCACACTTCCGTTTCGGAACACTGTCGCCTCGCAAGGCCATTCACACGGCGTTGAACGCGCTGGCCAAAGGCGGGCGAGTGTCTCGGCCCGATGTCCTGACCTGGGTCGATGAGTTAATCTGGCGTGAGTTCTTTCAGCAAGTCTTGGCTTCGTTCCCGCACGTTGCTAAGGGACCATTCCGCCAGGTGGCCGTCCCGCCGTCGCGTCAGTCTGGTCCGGTCCGTGACAGCCTGTTTCAAGCCTGGTGTCACGGGCGGACCGGCTATCCGATCATCGACGCCGGCATGCGGCAATTGAATCAAACGGGCTGGATGCACAACCGTGTCCGAATGGTCGTGGCATCCTTTCTGATCAAAGATCTTCGGCTCGACTGGCAGAGCGGCGAACGGTATTTCATGCAGCATCTCATCGATGCTGACCTGGCCGCCAACAATGGGAACTGGCAGTGGTGTGCCTCCACCGGCACGGATGCCATGCTGGGCTATCGGATTTTCAATCCTGCGCTCCAGAGCAAGAAGTTCGACCCGGACGGCGCCTACATCCGACGGTATGTTCCGGAACTGGCCCATGTATCGGCGAAGAGAATTCATGAGCCGCATCTCATGACCGCAGATGAGCAGGAACGCGCTCAATGCCGAATCGGGGACGTTTATCCTTTTCCGGTTGTGGACCATCAACATGCCCGACAGGAATATCTCAACCTCGGAAAGCAGGAGGCAACGAGATGACGACCTCCCCGCTTCGCCTTGGAATCAGTCGGTGTCTTCTCGGAGATGAGGTGCGCTTCGACGGAGGACACAAACGGGACCATTTCTTGACCGATGTATTGGGCCCCTACGTCGAATGGGTACCGGTCTGCCCTGAGGTGGAAGCGGGATTGGGCACCCCGCGCGAAGCCATGCGCTTGGCGGGTAATCCGCATCGTCCCCGGCTGATGACAATCACGAGCAAGCACGATCACACCGAGGCGATGGAGGCGATGGTCGACGGTCGGCTCGACTCGCTCCGAAAACTGGACCTCTCAGGGTTTGTCTTCAAGAGAGGCTCGCCCAGTTGCGGGATCGAACGGGTGCGCGTGTACACCGTGCACGGCATGCCGAGCCACAGCGGCGTCGGAATCTTCGCAAAGGCCTTTATAGAGCAGTTTCCGCTGATTCCCGTCGAGGAGGAAGGGCGGCTCTCTGATCCATCGCTTCGGGAGAACTTCATCGAGCGGGTATTCTGCTATCGCCGGTTTCAGGATCTGGTGCAGAACGGAGTCACGAGACAGGCGCTCATACGCTTCCACACGATCCATAAATATCTGCTGTTAGCCCATAGCCAGCAGCACTACGAAACGATGGGCCGTCTGGTCGGACAAGTGGAGCGCTATCGCCTTAAAGAATTGACGTCGAAGTACGGTGAGCACTTCATGAAAGCTCTGACGATGAAGGCGACGGTGCGTAAGCATGTCAATGTGCTGCAGCATATTGTGGGCTACTTCAAGAATCGATTGACCGCTCAAGAAAAGGCCGAGCTGGTGGGCGTCATTGCCGACTATCATCGGGGACTGACTCCGCTAGTCGTTCCGCTGACGCTTATCAAGCACTATGTCTATGTATTCGACGTGGGCTATGTCCGGGACCAGGTCTATCTGAATCCACATCCGAAAGAACTCATGCTTCGCAACCACGTGTAGGAGGATCCATGGCAACAAGAACACGAGGGGTCATTTTGGTCGGGCATGGCGGCATCCCAAAGGATTGTCCGCAGGAATTGGTGACCAGACTCAAGCGATTGGAAGCCCAGCGGCGTGCGGCCAAACAGCCACCGTCTCCAGAAGAACTAGAATTGGATCAGAAGATCCGCCGCTGGCCGAGGACGTCCGCGACGGACCCGTATGAATCCGGTCTCGTGGCCGTCGCCGAGGCGCTTCGCCCGCATACGGACGGAGCGTTGTTTGCCGTGGCATACAATGAATTCTGCGCGCCAACGTTGGAAGAAGCGGTGGAAGATCTCGTCGGGAAGGGCGCGACGCAGATCACCGTGGTGACGACGATGTTTACGCCGGGCGGCTCGCATTCGGAAGTTGAGATTCCGGAAATCCTCGATCATTTGCGGCCACAGTATCCCGGGGTCGAACTGCGCTACGCTTGGCCGTTTGATCTTCAACTGGTCGCGAATACTTTAGCCGAACAAATGAAGCGTTTCTCATGACGATGGCTGGCGAAATCTCCATACGCACGCGGGCTTACATCGAGGCCCAAGCCAGAAGACGCGGCCTACAAGACCAGATTTGGGTGATGACCTGTGACATGAACACGTTCGAGGTCGACCCCAGATCATTAAAAAATCTTCATGATCTCCTAACAGACCCTTCATATTGAGAGGAGTATCATTCCCATAGATGAGATGAATAGATGAAAGGGGGTGACGATCTATGACGGCCATGTTCCTGGCAGTAATTGTACTCAGTGTTGTCGCTGGGGCGATGCACAGAGAGCGATGGAGCATGAGGAGAGTCAGACTCACACGGATAGTCCGTAGCCATCGCGTCGTCGGTGTGCTTGCCGTTCTGGCGATCCTCCTGCCCGGTGCAGCCGGTGCCCATGGCAATGTTTCGATAGAGGAGGATCTGTGTGTCCAACGGGTGGGAGGGAATCTCGTCCATTTCAACGCGTATCAGCCACAGAATGAAGCAAAGGCGCAGTACTGTACGGACATTCCCGGTGAAGGAGACACCTTCCTCGTCGTCGATCTCGTTGATCCCGGTTTACGCAACATCCCGGTGGGAATCCGAATTGTCAGAGGACTCAGCGAGACCGCAGACGATCAGACGGTGGCCTATTGGCCTCCGTCGACCCACCTGGATGGAGTGGTACAGGGGGAAGCCAAATTGGCCAAGGGGCTCTATAAGGTTATTATTGCGCCGGAAGGATTCAGTCCGTCGTCCTATCTGTTGCGAGTCCAGCAAATCGATTATGGGAAGATAGCCCGCAACGCGATTGGGCCGCTGACCGTCCTGTTACTCCTTGCGTTGATCGGCTACGAGCTCTCGAAATCGAAGCGGATGAGGAACCGGAGGGTCCCCGGCCATTTATGAAAGTTCAGTCAATGCGGAGCGTGGGTCTAACAAGGAGGATGCACTATGGCAGCGTCAGATCGCGGGTATGATATTTCGCAGTGGTACGATTCCCGGCCGGTGAAGATCGGGTGGTTGGCGATGCTGGGGATCGGGGTGTTCTGGGTGCTGTACCAGCGGGCGTTCGGCTA
>DASUMN010000263.1:0-8959 GCA_036277675.1 Nitrospira sp.
TTGACAAGCTTCCTCACACTCTCCTCAGGCGGAGTACTCCTGAGCTATTGCGACCAGCAGCAGGCCCTCTGGGTGGGGTTCGCCGTCATGTTTCTCACCGCAGGACTTTGCCGAAGCGCCTCGGCATTCTCCCTTCTCAAGGTACCGGATCTGCCACAACCTGAATCTAACGACAGCTCCGATGGTTTCCGCGTGTTTCTCCGTACAGGAGTCACAAAAAACTTTCGGCAATTCCTGCTCTTTTCTAGCCTGATGCATTTGGCCGTCCTGATGACCGCCCCCTTCTTCGTGATCTATATGATCCAGGATCTCCACCTGGCCTATTGGGAATATGGTGCGTGGCTTGGGGCAGGGATAATCGGCCAGTTCGTCACGTTACCCGCATGGGGCCAATTCGGTGATCGCTTCGGCAATAAAGCGCTCTTGACCTTTACCGGACTGATCGTGGCGATCCTGCCGATGTTGTATCTACTGAGTACAGCCTGGGCGTTTCTCGTCGCGGTGAACTTCTTTGGAGGGGTCGTCTGGGCAGGACTCGGTCTCGGTCTCAATAATTATGTGTTCGACGCAGTACACCCGGTCGACCGAGCCAAAGCGGTCGCGGTGTCCAGCACCGTCAACGCAATCGGGTGGGCATTGGGAACGCTCCTTGGCACGTGGCTCATCAGCGCGGTCCCGGCCTCACTGCAGCTTGGGGCCTTGGCTCTGCACCCTGTCTCCAATCTTCCGTTTCTCTTCTTTCTTTCCGGCTTGCTCCGCTTGATCGTTTCAGCGACGCTGCTCCGCACGTTCCAGGAACCTCGCACGGTAGAACTGCGCGCCCATCATCGGCTGTTGTGGGAACTTCCGCTGCTCAAACCATTGCGGCAGCTTTTGGGCTAGCGCCCAACTGTTGGATCGACCGACCGGTGCTGTTCTTCCTGCTTCAATTTATCGAACGCCTTATCCGCATGGCTGCGAACCTGCTCCGGCGTCACCGCCGCCCCAGACGGTTTCGGCTGCTCACTTGCGCAACCACCGAGCCACAACAGCAGCAGACTCATCAAGCCCGCCATCACGCATCGTTCTCGACTCACCTGCCGCAACATTTCTTTTGCCATCCCCCCCTGACATGTCGAACTCACTGCAACTTACTCGAGCGCTTGACGTAGTTCTGAGACGGCCAGCATCATCATACTACTCACTTGACGCGAATGCCATGGCGCTCATTTTGATCTCTTCTCGTTGACTCACCAATATCGGCAGCGTATGCTCCACGCAGAATCTCCGATCACATAATGAGGCGCTTATGTCGTTACGCGATCGTTTGACCGAAGACCTGAAGTTGGCCATGAAGTCCAGAGATCAGCTTCGGATGGACGTCATTCGGATGATCAAGGCCGCGATCCTGAATAAAGAGGTTGAGCTTAAAAAAGACCTCGACGACGCAGAAATGAGCCGGATTATGACCACCCTGATCAAGCAACGGCGTGAATCGGTCGAGCAGTTTGAAAAAGCGCAACGAACCGAGTTGGCCGAAAAAGAGCGGAAAGAAATCTCCATTATTGAGTCGTACCTGCCCCAAGCGCTCTCGCTTCAGGAACTTGAAACCGTCATTGCCTCGGTTCTGAACGAAACCGGCGCCCGTTCGCTTAAAGACATGGGGATGGTCATGAAAGCCGTGATGGCCCGCTTGGCGGCTCAAGCGGTCGACGGCAAACAAATCAGCGACCTGGTCAAAGCCAAACTCACCTAGCTTTCCCAATCGCTGCTATACTTCTTCCAGACGCGGTGCCCACGCGTAGATACCGTCGCACGCACAACAGAGGCAGCCCATGGCCATTCTCATCGTCGACGACTCTCCTGACCATCGACTCTTGCTCCAGTCCATTCTCACCAAAGCTGGGCATGCGGATATTGTCACGGCTGATTCGGCACAAGCCGCCTTTTCGGTATTGTCTCCCCATGAGGGAGGCGCTCCTCCGCAGATCGACCTGATCCTGCTCGATGTGCTCATGCCAGACATGGATGGTGTCGCGGCGTGCCGACACATCAAACAGAGCGACCGCCTCAAGGACATTCCGATTATTATGGTCACGGCCAAGAATGATTCGGCCAACTTGCAAGAAGCTTTTTCGGCAGGGGCCATGGATTACATCGCCAAACCTGTCAACGGTGTCGAATTGCACGCACGGGTTGCCTCCGCGTTGACCCTGAAACGCGAGATGGATCACCGCAAGGCGCGGGAAGCGGATCTCCGTCGAAGCAACGACGAACTGCAACAGGCCCTCAAAGAAGTCAAGGTCCTCCGGGGATTGATTCCCATCTGTGCCTCCTGCAAGAAGATCCGCAATGACGGCGGATTTTGGCAACAATTGGAAGACTACTTATCCGAACATTCCGGAGTCGAATTCAGCCACGGTCTGTGTCAGCCCTGCATCAAAAAGCTTTATCCTGGAGTTTACCGGGACTAGCTGTTACGCTTCGGCCAACTTTCACTGTTGTGAGCGCACACCCTATGAGCATTCTGATCGTCGACGACTCGGCTGATGACCGCCTGCTGCTCCAGTCCATCCTCTCCACCGCAGGCTATGAAGACATCATCGCAGCGGATTCCGCCGCCGCCTCATTCAAGTGTCTTGGCCTCGACGGAGGCAAACAATCCGGTGCGCGTGTAGATCTCATCCTCATGGATATCCTGATGCCTCACACGAGCGGCATCGAGGCCTGTCGACAGATCAAAGCCGTCGACCGCTTCAGGGATACTCCGATCATCATGGTCACGGTTAAAACCGACCCTGTGGATCTCCAACTGGCATTCGCCGCCGGCGCCATGGACTATGTGGCCAAACCGGTCAACAAGATCGAGCTGTTGACCCGGGTGCGCTCGGTGCTGCGCCTGGTCCATGAGATCGACCGTCGGCGTGCACGCGAACAGGAACTGCTGGAAGTCATGCGCCAGCTCCAGGAAGCGAACCAGATGCTGCTCCGGCTTTCTTGTTTGGACGGATTAACCGGCATTACCAACCGGCGGCAGTTCGACGACTTTCTTGACCAGGAGTGGCGGAGGGCCGTGCGCGACTCGACCCCGCTTTCCCTGATCATGTTCGACATCGACCGATTCAAGACGTATAACGACACCAAAGGGCATACCGCCGGCGATGAATGTTTGAAACAGGTCTCCGCAGCGATCTCCAGCGCCGTGAATCGTCCCGGCGACTTGGTCGCCCGTTACGGAGGGGATGAGTTTGTTATCGTGCTGCCTGGCACGGCCATCGACGGAGCCGCACAGGTCGCGGAGAGTCTCCGCCGCCGGATTGAGTCCCTCGGCATCCACCATTCGGAGGGGGAACTCATCACGATCAGTGTTGGGTACGCGTGCATGATTCCTCAGAGACACGCCTCCCCTACCGATCTCATCAAAGCTGCGGACCAAGCCCTCTACCAAGCCAAACAGGAAGGACGGAATCGGACCAAACCGGCCGGAACCCTATCCTTGGTCCCGGATTCACACGACGATTAGATCAGGCCACCGTCGGATATTATCCTGCCATTACCTGCGCACGACTATGCCGCGTTATCCTCATGATAGAGCCACGCGAAAACGAACCAAAACGGTGCCCCCTTCGACCAGAACACCCGGCTCACGCCTGAAAAAATCCGTCAACGCGCCTGCGCGGGTACGCCCCACGCAATCAATCTCTTCGTTCAAACAACACGCCACTGAACTATTGAAAAAGTCCCAGGAAACGCTGTGGGAGTTGGCCCAGAGTGAGGCGCTGACCAGCGGCCTCCTCCTCCCTGCGTTCCAAGCTATTACGGAAGCGAGCTGTGAGTTGTTGCGAGTGGAACGGGCCAGCGTCTGGCTTTTCGTCGAGGATCACGCTGCCATCACGCTCGCAGACGTCTTTGAATCCACACTCCAGCGTCACAGCGCTGACATGACGCTCCGGTCCGTCGATTACCCCACCTACTTCCGATCGCTCATCAACGAGGAACGGGCCATTGCGGCACACGATGCGACGAAAGACTCTCGGACCAAGGAGTTTAGGCATACCTACCTCACTCCTCTCAACATCGGAGCGATGCTGGATGCCCCCATCAGGCAAAAAGGAAACATTGTCGGTGTCCTCTGCCTGGAGCATGTCGGTGGACCTCGCCAATGGACCATTTACGAAGAACAGGTCGCGAGTTCCCTGGCAACCATGGCAACTCTGGCCCTGGGAGCAGCGGAGCGGCTTGAAGGAGAACAGGCATTGCGTCAGGCGAAAGACGCGGCTGAGGTGGCGAATCGTGCCAAAAGTGAATTCTTGAGCAGCATGAGCCACGAGATCCGAACGCCGATGAACGCCATCATCGGCATGGCCGATCTCCTATGGGAAACGCCCCTCACGGCGGAGCAACGGAAATATCTGCGAATTTTCCGGCGCGCGGGCAGCACGCTACTGAGTTTGGTCAACGACATCCTCGATCTTTCAAAGATCGAATCGGGCCGCCTCGAATTGGAAGCCATCGATTTCGATCTGACTGAAGTCATCGACAAAGTCTTGCAGATGCTGGCGATGCGGGCGGATGAACAAGGCCTGGAACTCGTGTGCCATATCGCTCCGGACGTCCCTACGTTGCTCATCGGAGACCCGACACGGCTGACACAAATTTTCATCAATTTGATCGGGAATGCCTTGAAATTCACGGAGGAGGGATCCGTCGTCGTCCTCGTCACCAATGACGAAGCGGCGCGTACCCCCGGCGCCATCCGGTTCTCCGTCAGCGACACCGGCATCGGCATTCCTGCCGATCAGCTCGATAGTATCTTTGACCGCTTCGCTCAGGCCCATCGTTCCACCACACGGCAGTACGGAGGAACCGGACTTGGCCTGGCGATCTCCAAGCAACTCGCGGAGCGCATGAATGGACACATCTGGGTAGAGAGTGTGGTTGGTAAAGGAAGCACCTTCTTCTGTTCCGTGGCGCTCCAGGTACAGCCGCTCCCCGACACCCATACCATGGACCCCCTCATCAATCTCACCGGCCTTCGCACACTCATCGTGGATGATCATCCCCTCAATCGCGTCATTCTCCGAGAAACCCTCGAGGCCTGCGGTGCCTCCGTGACCGAGGCAGTTGAAGGAACCGCCGCCCTGGATGAACTGTCTCGCGCGGCCCAACAAAATACTCCCTACGAGTTGTTGCTGCTCGATGCCCAGATGCCGGGCGTGAGCGGGTTTCAGGTCATCGAGCAGCTGAATCGTTCATCCATAGTACAAAGACCCGTGACGATCATGCTGACATCTCATCACTGGGCCGACGACATTGCCCACACGTACGACTTGAAGTTGGAGGGGTACTTGGTTAAACCCATTCGCAAGTCCGACTTGATGGAGACGATTGGCATCGCCTTGCACCGCGCCAAAGGGACCGGGAACCCACTGGCGAAACCAACCGCCTTGCTGGAGCCGACACCCTCCACAGCCAATGATAGGCTGGACGTCTTGCTCGTCGAAGATTCTCCGGACAACCAGCTATTGGTGCGCGCCTATCTTAAACAGACCAACCACAGCCTCGACATCGCCGACAACGGCGCGGCCGGATTGGAGAAGTTCAAGCATGGTCGGTACGACATCATTCTGATGGACATGCAGATGCCCATCATGGATGGGTATAGCGCGACGAAAGCGATCCGTCAGTGGGAACGCGACCATGACCTTCCACCCATCCCGATCATCGCCCTGACGGCGTTTGCGCTCAAAGAAGAAGCCGCTAAGATGTTTCAGGCCGGTTGCACTACCCACATCACCAAACCCGTCAAGAAAGCCACGCTGTTGGACATCCTTCTGGCACTTACCAAAAAGGCCGCCTGACCATGCCCATGCCACATCCAGAATCAGCCGAGCGAGTCACCGTACACATCGACCGTGACTTTGAAGCCATCGTACCCGCCTTTTTGGCCAATCGCAAAAAAGACCTTCACACGCTTCGTCAGGCGCTGAGTAGCGCAGATTTTTCGACTGTCCAGATGCTGGGGCATCGAATGAAAGGCGACGGCGGGGGGTACGGATTCGATCGAATCAGCGAGATCGGCGGCACCATGGAATCTGCAGCCATCCGGCAAGACCGCGCCGCAGCCGAACAATGCGTCGCTCAGCTAGAAGATTTCCTCACGCGCCTCCAGGTGGAATACCAATAGAACCAGCCGCGCAGCATATCGACCGGCCATTACTGAAGGGAGGCTTCACCTGAAGAGTCGATGGCAGGAGTGACGTACGGTTTGGTGGAGGGCACGGGAGTTGAACCCGCGACCCCTACGTTGCGAACGTAGTGCTCTCCCAACTGAGCTAGCCCCCCACCGGGCCTGTAGTATTGAGTTCAAAGGCTCGTACCCTGATCGGCGCATTATACACAACCCATCCGTGCGTCGCTACCGCAAGTTGATAAAACTTCGCCGCCACATTGAGGAAGCTTCCTGCTCCTCGTACACTCCCTGTTTATGGCGTGCTCCCCGCTGATTCGATTCGGCACCTCCACGTGGACCTATGAAGGCTGGCAAGGCCAGATCTACAAGAAGTCCTACCCGAAGACAGCCTTCGTGCGGGAATGTTTGGGCGAGTACTGCCAGTATCTTTCCAACGGCGAACCGCTCTTTCGCACGGTCGGAAACGACTCGACGTTCTACCGGCCACCCACCGCCGGTCAACTCAGCCGCTACCTGCACCAGATTCCCGAAGACTTCGAGATGTGCTGCAAAGTCTGGGAGGAGATCACGATTCCCACGTTTGCCAAGCATGTTCGCTACGGTCCCAAGGCCGGGCAACCGAATCCCCGCTTCCTGGACTCCGCGCTGTTCAACGATCTCGTACTGACTCCTTACCCCATTGAACATGGCCTATGAGACGGCCAAGAAACGGGCAGCGCCGTACACTAAAATCGTGGGGGAGTTACCTGCAATGAGGAACGACACGGTCAGCTTGGTTCAACAAGCCGTGGCTGAACATCGCAGCGCCTATGTGCTGGTGAACAATCGTTCAGAAGGGAATGCACCTTTGACTATCCAGGCCTTAACTGCTGCGCTTGGAGCAGTCTAACGACCGATGATGACCGTTAGGACGGACTGGTGATCGCCTCGCCGTTCGGCTTGGCGCCGTCGATGACGACGCGGCGACCGTGGACTCGGAGGCGGCCTTCGGCGAAGAGTTGCACGGCACGGGGAAAAATCTTGTGTTCTTGAACAAGGATGCGAGCCGCAAGAGTTTCGGACGTGTCGTCGTCGAGAATCGGGACAGCCGCCTGGAGGATGATCGGCCCTTCGTCCACCCCTTCTGTCACAAAATGCACCGTGCACCCGGCCAGTTTGCAGCCCCAATCGATAGCTTTCTTCTGCACATCTAACCCGGGGAACGACGGCAAGAGAGACGGATGAATATTCATCATCCGATTGGCATAGGTGTTGACGAGCACCCCGGTCACAATCTTCATGTATCCGGCTAACAACACCAATTCAACATGGCGCTGTTCCAAGACTTCCAGTAAAGTTCGGTCATAGGCTTCACGGCTGTCCGGCCGTCCGGCGAACGGTTTCGGATCGATGAAGAGATCCGGCAATCCATGGGCGCGCGCCCGCTCCAATGCCACCGCATCTTTCTTATTGCTGATGACGGCGACGATGGTCGCCTGAACCTGCCCCGCCGCGATCGCATCGATTATGGCTTGCAGATTCGACCCGCGACCGGAAGCCATCACCGCGACACGGAGCGGCACAGCCCGATCAATCGACATACTCCACCTCAGGCTCCTTCTCCCCTGAAAACACCATCTCTCCGATCCGCCACCCTCGATCGCCCAATGCCGCTGCCTGAGCAAGCACGTCGGCCACAGAGTCGGGTGGCACCACCAGCATCAATCCGATACCCATGTTGAACACTCGATACATTTCCTCGCGGCTCACGCTTCCCAAGCGACTCATCACATCGAAGATCGGCGGCACCGGCCACGCCTTGCGGCTGATCTTGGCCCCCACCCCTTCTGGGAATACGCGCGGAAGATTTTCCGTGATCCCCCCGCCCGTAATATGCGCGATCCCTTTGATGGGGCACTCCTGGATGAGCGACAGAATCTGCTTGGCATAAATTCTGGTCGGTGCGAGCAGCACCTCGCCCAACGAACGATCAAGTTCAGGAAGCTGACTTTCCGTCGACAACTTCGCCTGGTCGAACAACACACGGCGAGCCAGCGAATACCCGTTGCTATGCAACCCGGTCGACGCCAGTCCGATGATCGCGTCGCCGGCCGTGATCGTTTTGCCATCGACAAGTTTTCCCTTCTCGACCACACCGACGGCAAACCCAGCCAAGTCATACTCGCCGTCTGCATACATCGACGGCATTTCAGCCGTTTCCCCGCCGATCAAGGCGCACCCGGCCTGGCGGCAGCCTTCAGCGATACCTTTCACTACCTCCTGCGCCTTCTCAACGGACAATTTCCCTGTCGCAAAGTAGTCGAGAAAAAACAGCGGCTCAGCGCCGCTCACGGCGATGTCGTTCACACACATCGCGACAAGATCGATACCGACCGTGTCGTGGCGATCCATCATGAAGGCGAGCTTCAGCTTGGTCCCGACCCCGTCCGTACCGGACACCAACACCGGCTCTTTGTACTTATCGGACCGCAGTCCGAACAGCCCGCCGAACCCACCCAGATCGGTAAGCACTTCGGGACGGAACGTCGAACGGACGAGCGGCTTGATGCGGTCGACAAACTCATCGCCCGCCTCGATATCCACACCAGCTTCACGATAGGTCGTCATGGGGGCGTTATCTTAGAGGAGGGTTGTAGCAAGGGTCAACGGAGTGAACGGCCTATCCAATTCTACTGCTCTCTTCACAATACGTGGCGGCAGGCCGTGTCATCCCTCCGGCCGCATCTCCACATCCAGCAACTTGATTTTCCGGTGCAAGTGGCTGCGCTCGATCTTCAAATCCTCGGC
>DASUMN010000264.1:0-17935 GCA_036277675.1 Nitrospira sp.
AGAAATACGGAGCCTCCGGCAGATAGCCGATATGCGCATGCACACGTACATCGGTCACTGGTGCTCCCAGCAATTCTGCACGACCACCTGTTGCACGGAGTAGCCCCATGAGTATCTTCATGGTGGTCGTCTTACCAGCCCCGTTGTGGCCTAGAAACCCAAAGATTTCTCCCCGCCGGACCGTCAAAGACACGTTTGACAACACCGTGCTTTCCTTCAACCAAGGCCAGACCGGCTTATACGTTTTTGTCAGTCCCTCGATGACGATTGCATCCATAATTCATTATGCCGTCAAATTGTGCCCGTCCCGGCATCATCATAGCAACGCCGGTTGCTTATTCAAGCTTTCACGCAATTAGCACAGAACATCTGCTTTTCATATCAATCTCCCGACCAGATACGTCATTCGCCTCGCCGTCGAGTGATAATCCGCATACGCTCCTTGGCTTCACTGCTACGTATTTCACCCGTCGTTGGATCGTACACGTACTTCCCGCCAAACGGTTCTGCAGGCAACCGCTGGAGTATACCCGCCTCAACAAGGTCCCCTAACTGAGACGGCCGCTGCGCATGAGCCCCCTGGTATCGGCTGACCGCTTCTTCCAGAATGTGAATGTCCCGTTCGACAATCGACTCCTTGAGCCGCACTTCCAACATTTTCCGCACATTGTCATCGGAAGCTTCTTCGTAAGCCTTCACCAACAAGTCGACGGCGTGTTGCGGAGACTTCCCTGTCACAAACAACTTTGCAGCAAGACTCATGAGCCGGTCTGGAGCTCCGGGAAGTCGAGCGGCCTTGGCCATGGCCTCCGCAGCCCTGGCATCATCTTTCAGCTCAAAGAAATAATTGATCCCAAGCAAAAATGGAAGTATCCATTCTTGCGGATTGTTCTGAATTCCCTTTTCCAGCAACCGGTTGCTTTCTTCGGGCATGACAACCAGGATACAGAGCGCATGACTACCGGCCTCATACGCTCGCACAAATTTTGGATCAACGGTCGTAATTCTATCCAATGCCTCATAGAGCCACCGCCCGGCTTCCGCCGTCAGCTTCTTCTCGCCCATGACTTGAATGACCTGAAGCCACAGCAGATCAGCCGCCACCTCGCGATAGCCTAACGACGCCATCCGCAGAAACTCACCGCTGGGAAGATATCCGAATTGTTGCAGCTTCGGTTTGGAATGGCTCAGCCGCTCAAGTGGAACTTGAAGCAGACACACCGAGGCAAAGAGGAGGATTCCCAGCACCCCAATCACTATCCGGCCCAACGTGTCACTCATGGAGTGGGCTCCGGCGCTATCTGTTGCTTGAGCGACCGCACATTGACGTCCAAGAATTGACGCTCCGTATCGCTTAATGTGTGTCCATAAAACTTCTTCTGGATTGTCTCGATTTCCTTGAGTTGGAGTCTGCCGGCGTCCAGCTTTCCAGCTTTCAAATCCAGCTCCGCGAGCAACGCACGGCCCGGCAAGAAGTGGGGCTCGACCTCGAGAGCCCGTTCGACCCAAGACCGTCCCTCTTCTGGATGTCCATCACTCAATCGGATTCTTGCCAATGCCAGAAACGTCATGGGAGCATAAGGATCTGCCTTGATGGCTTGCTGATACGCATCCGCCGCCAATGCCTGAAGCCGATCCCGCTCGGATCTTGTCGCCACTCGTGCGGCCAGCGCGTCATAGATGGTGCCGAGTCGATATGGGAATCGCCCATCCATGGGATTGAGGGCGATGGCTAACTCCTCTTCTTCAGCCGCGGTTACCAGCCACTGTGGATCTCCCGATCGACGAAAGAGCTGAAGGGATACCTGAGCTACGTCATCGTGATATCCGGTTGTGCCGGCATCGACCCGGCCGGCGAGGCGAAACCATTCCAGAGCCTGATCCAGCCGACCGGCCTGAAACTCAACTTGGCCACGACCATGGGCATACCAACCGGCAGCAAACTGAATACTGAGAGCAGCCAAGGTCATAACCAGCATCAGTACAGCGGTCATCCGCCAAGCAGTGAAGGGACGACTCACCGTCCACGACGAGCTGGGGCTCTGAAACGATCGTGCTTTGATGACTAGCCCCCCTGACAGAACCAGCACTGTCATCAACGCCGGCTCATGAAAGACGGAATCGACCGTCGCATGCGCTAAAATCGCGAATACGACACCGGACAGACCGACCATGAGTCCCCACTCCGGCGTTCGCCATACCCCTTGCCACGCCCCTTTTGCTTCTTTGATCCAAGTACCGATACCGAGGAGTAGCAGACCCAGCCCGCACATACCCAGTTCCACCGCTACCTGAAGATACTCGTTATGTGCCGATTCCGCTCTCTTTTCATATCGGATGACGTCTGACTCGATCGGAAACCGATACTGGAATGACGTATATTTGTACAGCCCCGCGCCAACGCCCATAGGCCGGTCAATCGCCCGTTCCAGAGTACTTCGCCAGATATCCAGACGGCTGTACGCATAGGAGTCCTGTGCGGCAACATTCACCATCCGCTCTTTGAGCGGATTGGGGATGACAGCCCCGGCGAGAAGCCCTACGAGAATCACCATCAAGAAGGCTTTGCCGAACCGCAGGCAACCAATGAACAGAAGTGTTGCGAGCAAGGCCACCACGGCTCCACGCGACTGTGCTGAGATGAATGCCAGTGCGAGAATGGCAGCAACCAGCCATAAGACAATGGCCCGACGCCGCGATGGGCTTTCGCTTGACGTGCTGCTCAGTATGCCTAGGACGATGGAAAGACTGGCTACAATATAGGTTGCAAAAAAGTTCGGGTTAAAAAACGTTCCCCTGGCCCTCATCTCACCTTGCCACGCATACTGGACAATACCCAGCACCCCTTCGAACAACCCTACGGCCAGCATGACAACGGCCACTTGCCAAATTTGCGACCAGGCCTGAATCCCCTGCAGAACCACGGCAAACAATAGACCATACATCAAGAGACTGATGACCCATTGAAGGCTTGGGTTCTTGTACGGAGCCCACAACAACGAGACTCCGGCTAACGTCACAAATGCGATGAGGAACGGAATCACTCCACTCCGAGGAAACGCCACACACTCTTCCTGCCTGCACCTGAAGCTCCAGAAAGTCAGTGCTGCCAGCAAAATGAGTCGCATCACCAAGACAGGCACGTGAGTCGTTCCCCCGTCGATGAGGGGAGAGAACACGACGAGAGTGCCCAGGAGCAGCACAACAGGTGTGGGCGGCCACCAGAGAAGCTGTCTGAGATTGGAGCCTAGACCCTCTTTAACCGGCGTTTGCAGAAGGCTCCTGCCTTCCCCGGTACTGGCACCAATGATCTGTGGCTGCCTGAACTGATCAATCATCACAAGCGATGGGTAAGGATTCGGGTGATCCAGCTGGAGCGGCTTGATATCCGCTTATCTGCCTCAACCTAGATTCGAGTCATGATCCTGTCAAGAATTTGGTGCAGATCATACAAAAGAGAGCGGGGAGAGAGACCGTCTAAAGATTGGCCTCTCTCCCCGTATTCCCTCAACGGTGCTCTCACCGTCTTGGAAGCAACGCGCTATGTCGTGGCAGACACGTCGTTCTTGTCGTTCGTCAGCGAGCGCATGTCGTTCATATGCCACTCGTCACAGGCCACGTCACCATCCACGTTACCGATTGCACCGGCGGTGAATCCAGTCGCGCTCGAGGCGACTTGTCCTCCTCCAGCAGCCGTATTCGCGGGGGACGCGTTGGTGTTACAGCTGCCAGCGACCACCGCCGGGGCACCAGGGAATACTGCGGGGGTACCGGCCAATCCCGCGGGATCGACGCCATACCAGAAAGAGAACCGAGGGGCACCAGACGGCGTATAGCCGATCTGACCGATGTTCCTGGCGACATAAGTATTGGGAACCGTCTCAGCCTGGTACGCCACGGCCGAGGTAAAAATGGCCCCAAGAGCGACTTTTGCCTCCGCCTGCTTCGACTTCGCCTGATAGGCGATGAAGTTCGGAATGGCGATGGCCGCCAGGATGCCGATGATCGCTACAACGATCATCAACTCAATGAGGGTGAAACCCTCTTGTTTACGAAGCGCTTTCATTGTGCTGCCTCCTTGTTGATGGTTCACTGACGGCCCGGTTACATAACCTGCGGCGCCTTTGTTGCCGCCTAGCGGTTCCTATAGCAGGTTTAATGCCGGTCAATGCCCACACCACATTCTATGAGTAACCCTTTTGAAAGCAAGGTGTTATGGAGAGTCCCTTGAATAGACGGTCAGAGTAGCGCCTGTGCCCTATCTCCATAATCTGCTCAGAAGCGCCGAGAATTGGCACTTCTGCAAAGCCCTGCGCACGTCCGGGAACAAGGACACACGGTAACGGTGTCGGATATTCAGAGGACAAATTGAGCTACAGGAAGACGAAGAGTAGTGCGACGGGATGTAGGGATAGAGCTCTAAGAAGGCTACGGAGTGGCCTGCTGAGTTTGTATCTTCCCTGATACACGACGCTTGGCCTGTTGGATACGGTCTTCCTGGGACGGGTCGCCCATACCCTGTTCGCGGAATCGCTGGAACAGCTTCTCGTTGGATGGATCAAGCTCAAGAGAATGGAGCCACGCTTCTCTGGCATCGGAGAGGTTCTGTTGTTTGACATAGATCTCGCCCAGGTGCTCGTAGATGACCGGATCGTCACCGACCAGCGAAACCGCCCGCTTGATCTCCGTCAAGGCTTCGGCCAAGTGCCCCGACTTGTAGAACGCCCAACCCAGGCTATCGACGTAGTACCCATTCTCCGGTTTGAGGGCCACGGCCCGCCTGGTGAGAGACAGGGCCAGGTCGATCTTAATGCCCCGTTCAGCGTAGCTGTAGCCGAGATAGTTGAGCGCGTCGGCATGGTGAGGGTCCAGCGAGAGTGCCGTTTCCATCGCACGAACGACATCGTCGAAGCGGTTCAACTTGTCGTATGCCGTCCCAAGATTGAAATGCAGGTCGGCACTCTTCGGATTGTGGCGAACGCCTTCTTCAAAGGCTGACGAGGCTTTTTCGAATTGATCACTTTGCAAATACGCAAGTCCCAGGACGATGTGCGGCTCTGGTTGCTTTGGCGCAAGCCGCACCGCGTCGCTGAGATGTGTGATGGCGTCAGAGAATTTCTTCTGGCGGTACTGGAGCACACCCAAATGGATGTGGCTATCGGTAAAGTTCGGATCCTGCTGAAGGTTGAATCGGTACGCCTCGACGGCCTTCGGCACGTCTTTGGTCTCTTCATAGAGATAGCCCAGATAATCACGCACTTTGAGCTCACCCGGCCTAACCTTGAGGATCGCCGTGAGCCGATCGATGGCCTTCACGAATTCCTTCTTTTCTCCGTAGATCAGCGCGATTCTCAGCTGGGCATCCAGATCGGTCGGATCGTCTTCCAGAATCCTTTCCAGCTCAGCGAGCCCGCCCGCATAGTCTTTGGTCGCAATATAGAGCTGGATCAGATGCTGCCGAATGTCCTTATTTCGCGGATTGACCTGGTGCAGATATTTTTGCAGGACAGCAATGGCCTTCTCTTTCTCTTGGCGAGACTCATGGACCGACGCTTGAGCCAGATAGGCCGGCTCAAAAGACGGACTCACCGCTATAGCGCGATCAAAACTTGCCACAGCCTGTTCGGCGTTCCCCGCTTCGAGAGAGATGCGCCCCAAATAATACAGGCCGATCGGAGAGTCCGGTGCATATTTTAATCCCTGTTTGACCGTCTGTTCCGCCTCCGCCGTCCGTTTCTGGTTGAGGAGAATGATCCCTTTGGGGAAGTAGGCTTCGCCTCGATCGGGAGCCCGGTCGATCGCTTTATCCAAGAGCCAAAGAGCGCGATCCGGCTTGCCGGCACCGACCAAAATCCCGGCCATTTGCGTCAGCAGTTGTGCATCCTGGCCGCTTCCCTCACCCACCTCTTCCGCAATCTGCGCAGCTTGGGAAAGATTACCCAGCCCAAAATAGATCCCGGCCATGCGAGCCTTCACTTCGCGCGACGAAGGGTCGGCCTTGAGGGCGGTCTGATATTCCCGCAACGCTCTGTCACTGTCCTGCGCGAGTTCTGCTTGATACCCGAGCATGAAATGATACGTCGCGGCCGAGTCTGGAGCGGGGGCTATCGACTGTTTCACTGACGTGGCCTGCGCGGGAACCGGGCCCCGCGAATTCGGTGCCGCTGCACAGGCTATGAGGACACACGGCACCACCCCCAAGGAGAGGTGCTTCACGAATGTGGGAACCCAGCGTGACTTAGTCATCCGATAGGGCACAGGCCTTCATCTTTTGAGCAGAACTGCTCGGCTAGAGTATGTGGACTGGCTAAACGTACGGAGGAATTATACCGAGCGAGGGATCAATGCGCAAACCGCTTCACGATTCACGAAGATCGAGGCTCTCGAATTTCGCGAACCGGTCGTGGAAAAACAGCTCCTTCTTCCCAATCGGCCCGTTGCGGTGCTTGCTCACGATGATATCCGCAATGCCTTTCCGTTCGGAATTTTGGTCGTAGACCTCTTCGCGATAAATGAACATCACCACATCGGCATCCTGTTCGATGGCGCCGCTTTCCCGCAAGTCCGCCAGCATCGGAATGGGAGGTTTGCGGGCTTCGACGGCCCGGCTTAACTGGGACAATGCCACGACCGGAACGTTCAGTTCTTTGGCCAGCGCTTTCAACGAGCGTGAAATGTCGGAGATTTCCTGCTGCCGAGATTCGGAATCGCTGCGTCCCTGCATGAGCTGGAGATAATCCACGATCAACAGATCGAGCCCCTTTTCAGCCTTAAGGCGGCGGGCCTTTCCGCGCATCTGCTGCACGGTAATGCCTCCCGCATCGTCGATATAGATCGGCGCCTGTTCCAACCGGCCGGCGGCTTCCGCCAACCGCCACCAATCTTCTTTCTGCAGCTTTCCCGTCCGCAGGGCATGGGAATCAACCCGCGCTTCGGAACTCAGCATGCGCAGGACGATCTGCGGTTTCGACATTTCCAGGCTGAAGATGCCGACCACGGTATTGGCATGAATCGCCGCGTGGGTCGCAAACCCCAAGGCCAAGCTGGTCTTGCCCATGCTAGGCCGGCCGGCCACCACGACCAAGTCGGACGGCTGCAATCCCGCAGTGAGATCATCCAAATCATAGTAGCCGGTTGGGACGCCGGTCACATGCTCTTTTCGCTTCGACAGCTTATCCACCAGATCCAAGCTTTCCTTGATAATCTGGTTGATCGGGCTGAACGACCGTTCGAGCTTGCCCTGCGCAATGCTGAATACAGATCGTTCCGCGAAGTCCAGTAGATCGTCGATCGACGCCGTCCCTTCGTACCCTCTGGTCAACACTTCCGTCGAGGTGTTGATCAACTGCCGCGCCACGGCCTTGTCGCGGACGATCTTGCAGTGGTATCGGATGTTCGCCGAGCTGGAAACAATCTGAACCAGTTCGGCCAGGTAGGTCGCCCCGCCGACCGACTCCAGCGCTCCCTGTGCCGTCAACCGTTCAGTCAACGTAATCTGATCGATCACCTCACCGGTCTCGGAGAGATCCAACATCGCCCGAAATATTTTCTTGTGCGCAGTCCGATAAAAATCCTCCTCGACCAAGAGTTCCATCGCCTTCGGCATCGCGACATTGTCCAACAGAATCGCGCCGAGCACGGATTGCTCCGCCTCCAGATTTTGAGGGGGCAGCTTCGGTTGCGACAAATCGACGGACGCAGCCGGACTCATGGATGTTTCTCTCCCCCACCAATGTGCCGACTGTTCGCCCTGGTCTCGGAATGGTTCCGGGACAAACTGAGCCCACGAAACACCCGGTCTACATTCAACGCAAACCCGGTCGAAGGCATATTTCGCCCGAACCGTCCGATCAAATGGTTGTATCGGCCGCCGCCGCCGAGCTCGACTCCAATGCCCTCGGCGAACACATCGAACACAATCCCGTCGTAATAATCAAATCCGCGGAATTCTCCCAAGTCCAGAAACAGAACATCCTGATAGCCGGCGTGACTCAACAATCGATGCACCTGCGCCAGCCGATCGAGCGACTTGGTCAGCGTCCTATCGTTCCCAGCCAATCGGCGCCCTCTCGCGATGACGTCGGCATTCCCGGACAATTCAGGCGCCTCCAGAATCATTTGGGCAAATCGAGCGGAGATCTTCTCCTGACGAAGGATTTCGTGAAGTTTTGGGAGATCTTTTTTGGCGGCGGCGTGTTC
The DNA here is from genome assembly GCA_036277675.1 of Nitrospira sp. GTDB lineage: Bacteria > Nitrospirota > Nitrospiria > Nitrospirales > Nitrospiraceae > Nitrospira_D. Next base: position 8,200 of record DASUMN010000264.1, read on the forward strand.
CGCGCGCTTTTGTCCGGCGCTCGACAAGCCGGCCCGCGCCAGCAACCCCTTGAAGAACCCAACATGCCCCAGCGACACCTTGAATCTGGAGAGGCCCAGTTTCCGCAAACATTCGATCAGCAGCGCGATGATTTCTCGATCCGACAATGGATCGTCCGCGCCAATGAGCTCGGCACCGACCTGGAAGATTTCCCGATCGCGGCCGGCATGTTCCGGCTCATGCCGAAAGACCGTGGTCCGGTAGGCCAATCGCAACGGCATGCGATCACCCATCATCCCCATGGCGACGGTGCGGGCAATTTGCGCGGTGGCATCGGGACGGAGAAGAAGGAGCCGACCGGTTGCCCGATCCGGAATCTTATAACACTTCTCGACCAGCTCCGGTTCGAGCCCCGGCGCCAAGACGTCGAGATACTCGAAGGTCGGCAGGATGATTTCATCGTAGCCCCGTCCGGCCAGGACACCGATGAGGTCGGACTCGATGGCCCGAAACCGGCACGCGGCTTCCGGAAGAATCGTCGCCATTCCCGCGGGGACGAGGGACCGTTCTTTCAACGGATGGCCCTGCCCCGCAAGTGCGCTGTGCCTCGAAGGAACAGAAGCCATACCCACCTGCGAGCGCCGCCTGCCGTTAAGACAGGCTGGCGACTTTGACGGAGAGAATGTTGGAACTGGATTTGATGTGGCCCAAGACCTCGGCGGGAAACTCCGTATCGGACTCGATGATCAACAACGCGTCTCCACCCCGCTTCTCCAACGCGCACTGCATCCGCACGATATTGATTCCCTTATCGCCGAGCACCTGTCCGACCATGCCAATGACACCGGGGCGATCCATATTATGGATGAACAGCAAATGACCTTCCGGCACCATTTCCACCTTGAATTGGTCGATCTCGACGACCCGGGCTTCTTTCTTGTGATACAGCGTGCCCGCAACCTGGTGGGACACTTTCCCAGCCTCGACGCGCACCCGAATCAGACTGATAAAGTCGCCGGCATCGGAGCTCTTGATCTCTTTGACTTCGATCCCGCGCTCCTTGGCTACCGTCGGCGCATTCACGTAATTCACCGGATGCTCCATCATCGGAGACAGCAGCCCTTTCAGCACGGCGATGGTCAACGGCGCGACCGACAACGCCGCCACCTCACCGCTGTATTCCACCGTGACCCGTTCGATCCCGCCTTGCGACAACTGCATCTGAAGCGAACCGAGTTTTTCCGCAAGTGTCAGGAACGGTTGCAATCGCGGCAGCAAGTCGGGAGGGACGGACGGGATATTGACCGCCCCCTTTGCCACGCCTCTGGTGAAATAATCGACGATCTGCTCTGCAATGCCGATGGCGACATTTTCCTGCGCCTCGGTGGTCTGCGCCCCGATATGCGGCGTGCAGATAAAATTGTCCAGCGCCAACAGCGGATTGTCCGCCTTCACCGGCTCGTCCTCGAACACGTCGAAGGCCGCCGCCGCCACACGCTTTGTTTTCAAGGCTTCGCACAGATCCGTTTCGTTGACGATCCCGCCACGGGCGCAGTTGACGATGACCACGCCCGGCTTCATCGTCTCGATGACCTTGGCGTTGATCAACGACTTGGTCTCCGGCGTAAGCGGAGTATGCACGGACACGATGTCCGCCCGGCGGAACAGTTCCGGCAACTCCACAAGCGACACACCCATTTTCTCGGCCCGCTCCGGCGCCAGATAGGGATCGTAGGCGATGACGTTCATCGAGGCGCCTTGCGCCAGCTTCGACAAGTAGCCGCCGATCTGGCCGATCCCCACGATGCCGAGCGTCTTATTGTACAGTTCGATCCCCATGAACTTGTCTTTTTCCCACTTGCCCTGCTTGACCGATGCCGTCGCCTGGGGAATCTTGCGGCACACCGAGAAGATCATCGCCATGGTGTGTTCCGCCGTCGTCACCGTGTTGCCGCCCGGCGTATTCATCACGACGACGCCGCGCCGCGTCGCGGCGGGAGTATCGACATTGTCCAACCCGGATCCGGCCCGACCGACCACCTTCAATTTTTGAGCGGCGGCGATGAGTTCCGCCGTCACCTTCGTGCCGGATCGCACGATCAGTCCGTCGGCATCCTGAATCTCTTTGAAGAGCTCATCTTTCGGCATCTTGGATTTCACCACGACGGTGAATCCGGCCTTCTCCAGCAGCTCCACTCCCTGCTTCGACAGACTGTCACTGACCAAAATCTTCATCGGTGCGGTGCCCATGGCGCGTCCTCGCCTCGTTATTTCACCATCAAGATTTCTTGCGCTTTTCCAACACCACTGCCCAGCTTCACCGGATGACCGAGCCCTTTCAGCACCATTTCGGTGGCGGCCAAGGCGGCAATCACGTCGAAGGTATCCGCATAGCCCATGTGCGACAACCGGAAGATTTTTCCCTTCAAGTGATCCTGTCCTCCGGCGGCCGTCATGCCGTATTGCACGCGAAGATTCTTGTAAATCGCCTGGCCATCCACTCCGTCCGGCGCGCAGACCGCCGTGAGGGCGTCACTCGGTGACTCTTTGGGAAAGAGGGCCAACCCTGCGGCTTTGACCCCTTCGCGCATCGCCAGGGCCAAGCGCCCTTGCCGCGCGAACATCTTCTCGAGGCCTTCTCCCTTCATGATCTTGAAGGCTTCTTGCAAACCGATAATCAGCGAGACGGCGGGGGTAAAGGCGGTCTGATTCTTGACGTGGTTTTCCCGCTCTTTTTTGAAATTGAAATAGAAGGCCGCGTTCTTGGCCTTGTCAGCCAAGGCCCATGCCTTGTCGCTTACGCTCACAAACGCCATGCCGGGCGGCAACATGAGCGCTTTTTGCGAACCGGTGATGACCACATCCAATCCCCAGGCGTCGGTCTTAATGTCGAACACTCCGAGCGCGGTGATCGCATCCACGACGAGGATCGTGTTCTCATACCCCTTGACGATTTCCCCCACGGCTTTCACATCGTGGGACACACCGGTCGACGTCTCGCTCGCTTGCATATACACCGCTTTAATGGAGGGATCCTTCTTCAACGCATCGGCCACTTGTTGGGGATCGACGGCATGCCCCCACTCCACTTTGAGTTCCGTTGCCTGTACGCCGAATGTCTTGCAGAGCTTCCCCCAGCGTTCTCCGAACTTCCCGCCGTTGACATAGAGCGCCTTGTCGCCGGGAGACAAGAAGTTGGATACGGATCCTTCCATCCCTCCCGTTCCGGATGCGGCCAGCATCAGCACCTCATTACGAGTCTGATACAACCATTTCAACCCCTCCCGGACCTCCGCAAAGATGGGATCGAATTCTGGAGCCCGGTGATGGATGATGGGCCTGGCCATGGCCAGGAGCACCTCCGGGGGCACAGGCGTGGGGCCGGGAGCCAAGAGATACCGCTTCAACATTGATCGATCCTCCTTCAATGAGGGCTGGCCTGATGTGAACCGAAAAAGAGGCGGTACGCTACCATTTGCGCCTTGAGACTGTCAAGAAATCCTCCCGCGCAACCGATGATGTTTTCAGGTATTTTCAAGCATCGTCTACACTCAGCTGCATCTCTACACGAGAACGGTGGGTGGGGCGTCATGACACGAAAGAAGAAACCTGACTCCCCTCCATTTTCTTGACAAGTGATGAATCACTCGATAGTCTAGCTAGCACTGAGTGCCGATTCTTGCTGCACGAGGTCCATTCGAGGTCCATTATAGTAATGCCGAGCAGACTTCGTTCCACAGAAGTGATGGTTGCGGTGCTCTTCGCCTCCCTGACGGCGTTTCCATTCCTCTTTCCCGATCACAGCATCGCCGAACCCGCTTCCATCAATTCCGGTGCCCCGGCACCGGCTCAAGATGATGATGAAGACATCGATGCCAACCTGGTGCCATTGGAGCCTGAACTGACTATCACGCCTCCGGAACTGAGCTCCACCGAAGAAGGTCCTGACAAAACCGCCGGAACCGTTGCCGGACAACCGCCTGCGGCAGGCAGCCTCGATTCGACCACGCAGACCACTCAACAGATTCTTGCAAGCGGCTCGAACGACATCACCTATAATATCCCGGTGGTCGTCGATCCTGCCGTCGAAAGCCATATTCGCTTCTTCAACACGTCGATCAGAAGCCGGTTTGAGCAATGGCTGATCCGGTTCAGCCGATACCGCCCGATGGTCGAGAACATTTTCGCGGAGTTCAATCTCCCAAGTGACCTCGTCAATCTGTCGCTGGTCGAGAGCGGGTTTAATCCCTACGCCTACTCGCGCGCCAAGGCCACAGGGCCCTGGCAATTCATGAAGGGCACGGGCAAGGTGTACGGTCTTCGTATCGACCATTATGTGGATGAACGGCGGGACCCCATCAAATCGACCGTGGCGGCCGCCCGGTATCTCAGAGACCTCTACGATATTTTCGGCGCCTGGCCCTTGGCGATGGCGGCCTACAATGCCGGCGAAGGGAAAGTGCTGCGGGCGTTGCACAAAGTCCAGGGTGAGACCTTTTCGGATATCTCCAAGACCAAATTAATCCGCCAAGAAACCAAGCAATATGTCCCTCGCATCATGGCGGCGACGATCATCGCGCGGAGCCCCGAACAGTACGGATTCGGCCAAACTACGGCCCCGCTGCACCAGTTCGAAGAAGTGGTCGTCAACCGCGCGTTGCACTTCCGCGCGATCGCCTCCGCCAGCGGTGTCGCCTACGAAGATCTTCGCCTGCTGAACCCCGAGTTGCGGCGTGATGCCACGCCTCCGGACGACTCGGCGTATCACTTGAAAGTCCCAGTCGGGACGGCAGAAAAAGTATCCGGCCTGCTCGACCGAATCCCGACCTACAAGTTTCCCCCGCTCGTCTCGAAAGTGCGGCACGCCAAGGCAACATCTCCGCAATCGTATCGGGTCCGTCGAGGCGATACGCTGGAGAAGGTATCCAAGCGGTTCAATGTTCCGCTGCGGACCCTCAAAACACGCAACAACCTGTCGAGCTCCGTCATCCGACCCGGCGAATCTCTCACCATCAGCCGCTGATCCATCACCAATCCGTGACACGGTCTGATGGCCGTACGATCAGCTGACGGGACAGGCTCGCTCTAGGCTATGGCTTTGCGGGGGTTTTGGAGGAAGCGGGAGTCTTCGGCGCGTCAGGTGCCGGAACAGGCGCCGGCGACACTTCCGCAGGTTTCTTCATATCGAGAACTTTCTCGCGGATCGCCGCTTCATTCGCAAACGGAGATTTGGGATAGGTCTTGATCAGTTCCTGATACCGCTGGAGCGCCCCCTCCCGCCGAGACTGGCCTTCCTCCATCCGGGCCAATTCGAAGAGGGCTTGATCCCGGTTCAGAGAACCCGGACTGTCAACCACCGCCGAATAGGCCGCCGTCGCTTGCGCCTGATCCCCCTTCGAGAGGTACGCATAGGCAAGTTTCTGTTGGACAAGGCCGGCGAGGGAGACATTGGAGCTATAGGTGGCAAGAAACCGCTTATAGGCCTCAATGGCGGAATCGACTTGGTTGGTTTCGATCAGGGCATTGCCAAGCCCAAACAACGCCAGCGGCGCCGACGGCGTTCGAGGATACTCATCGACGATTTGCTGATACAGCCGGATCGCCTCCTTAAGGTTCGCCTCAACTTTCTTCGGATCATTGGCCGGACGCGTCAGGTATTGCAGGGTGGCCTCACGTTCGAGATCCTGGGCCTTGCCCGCATTGCGCGCGTCGTACCAGACCATCCCTCCGACGATCCCGCCGATGAGGAGCAGCAACACCAACCCGACGATGATCGGCATTCGATAGGCATTCAGCCCAATCAGCCGTTCTTCCAGCGTACTGACAAGCTGGCCTTCATCAACCGGCAGAGACCGAGGTGGGACTTTGATCCGATACGACATGTCCAGAACGCCTTCAAGAATTGAACAGCGTGCATTCCCTTCAAGCAAACCTGTGTTTTATACTAGGGCCCTGTTTCTCTTGTCAATGCGCCAGTGACCGAGAGCACACCATGTTTCGGACGAGATTGCAGCAATTGGCAGAGCAGTCCCTCACACGGACAGTGAACCCGCTTGAGTCGTCAACGGGACCGGTCGTTCAACGGTCAGGGCGGCGCGTGATTCTTTTATGTTCCAACGACTACCTGGGACTGGCCACCCACCCTGACGTCATCCACGCGGCCGTCGGCGCAACGGAACGATACGGCGCGGGATCCGGTGCCGCGCGCCTGATTTGCGGGACACTGCCCCCCCATCAAGAACTTGAAACCTCTCTCGCCGATTTCAAAGGAACAGAAGCCGCGCTGATGTTTGGGTCCGGCTATGTTGCGAATCTCGGCATGATTCCCGGCTTGATCGGACACAACGGCCTCATCCTGGCCGACCGGTTGTGCCATGCCAGCCTGATCGACGGCTGCCGGCTGAGCGGCGCGGATTTCCGGGTATTCCGCCACCGTGATCTCGCCCATGTCGAATCACTGCTGAAGCGGCGAGCCGCGAACAGACCCACGCTGCTCGTGACCGATGGGCTGTTCAGCATGGACGGCGACATCGCGCCGTTACCGGAGCTGGCCTGGCTGGTGAAGCGATACGACGCCATGCTCTACGTCGATGACGCGCACGGCACCGGGGTCATGGGGCCGACCGGCCGAGGGACCCTCGAACAGCTTGGAGTCGAGCAGGACATTCCATTTCATATGGGGACCTTGGGCAAGGCGCTCGGAAGCAGCGGCGCCTACGTGGTTGGCCCTCGAGACATGATCCAGTATCTGATCAATACCGCCCGCCCTTTCATTTTCACCACGGCTCCGCCTCCAAGCTCGGCGGCGGCCGCCACCGCGGCGCTCGCCGTCATTCGACGGGACCCGGAACGGCGGAGCCGACTCTGGGCAAATCGCCATCGTCTGTTTGCCGGATTACAGCAGCGGGGATTCCGACTGACGGACACCGTGAGCCCGATTCTCCCCATCCTGGTCGGCAAAGCTGAACAGGCCCTCGCCTTCGCCGAACAGCTGTTGGCCCACGGGGTCTATGCGCCTGCCATCAGACCGCCGACCGTTCCGGACGACACCAGCCGAATCCGCGTCACCGTGACATCGGAACATACCGCCGACCACATCGACGAAGCCCTCAGAGCGTTTGAACTCGCAGGTCGAGCCACCGGTCTGCTGTAAGAGAGTCTCCCCGCGCCTTCCGGCTATTTTCTTGCTTTCCCACTTCCCTGTGGCATGATGCGAGAAGTTTCTGCTGCCACCCGTCAGCCGAAGCGAACTGAGGCCCTTTCACCAGCGACACACACGTTCGAAGCCATAAAGATGGAGCGACCTCGATGGACATTTCCAAACTCTTGACGTTCTCGGTCAAAGAAGGCGCTTCGGATTGCCATATCAGTGCGGGCGAGCCGCCGATGATTCGCATCAACGGGGATCTCAAGAAACTGGATCACCCGGCCCTGACATCGGAAGAAACCCACGCGCTTATCTACGATTTGATGAGCGACGTGCAGCGAAAAAACTTTGAAGAAAAACGGGAGTGCGACTTCTCCTTCGAACTCGGCGACATTGCCAGGTTTCGCGTCAACGTCTTCGTGCAGCAGCGGGGACTCGGCGCCGTATTCCGGAACATCCCGACGCAGATCATCCCCCTGGAAAAACTCGGCATGCCGCCGATCGTCCGTCAGCTGTGCGACAAGGAAAAAGGGCTGATCCTCGTCACCGGCCCGACCGGCTCCGGCAAATCCACCACCCTGTCCGGCATGGTCGACTATCTGAACGCGACCTTCGAAGGCCATATCATCACCATCGAGGACCCGATCGAGTTTGTGCACAAGTCGAAGAAATGCCTGGTCAACCAGCGCGAACTCGGCGTCCATACGCTGTCCTTCGCCAACGCGCTGAAATCAGCGCTCCGTGAAGATCCCGATATCATCCTCGTCGGAGAAATGCGCGACCTGGAAACGATTCAGCTGGCCCTGACGGCTGCGGAAACCGGCCACTTGGTGTTCGGCACCCTCCACACATCGAGCGCACCCAAGACAATCGACCGCATCATCGACGCGTTTTCGCCGGCGCAACAGGCACAAATCCGGACTCAGCTGTCGGAAGCCTTGGAGGCCGTCATTACGCAAACGCTGCTGAAAAAGAAAGCGGGGGGACGCGTCGCCGCCTTGGAAATCATGGTGGCCACGACGGCGGTGCGCAATCTCATCCGCGAAGCCAAACTGCACCAAATTCCCGGCATCATGCAGGCCAGCCAAAAAGACGGCATGCAGACGATGGACATGGCGCTGACCGATTTGGTCACGCGAGGGGTCGTGCACAAAGTCGAAGCCCAGTCGCGCAGCATGAACCCTAATCTCTTCGGCCAAACCTCGGCCGGTGCGGCATAGAGACGCGAAACGGAGCAGACCGATGGATATTCGCACCCTCTTGAAAGTCATGGTGGATCATGAGGCGTCCGACCTCTATTTGACCGTCGACGCCCCGCCCATCTACCGCATCCACGGCAGCACGCAACAAACCGAAGCGCCACCCTTCACCAACGAACAGCTGGAAGCCTTGTCCCTGGCGCTGATGCGTGGCCAGCAGCGCGCCGAGTTCGAAGAAAAAATGGAGATGAACCTCGCGCTCTACTACAAGGAGCTCGGCCGGTTCCGCGTCAACATCTTTCGGCAACGAGGGAATGTCGGCCTGGTGTTCCGCCATATCAAGGCGGAGATCCAAACGGTCGAGGAGCTGCAGTTACCGCCCATCATCAAAGACATCGCCATGACCAAACGCGGGCTGGTGCTGGTGGTCGGCGCCACCGGATCCGGTAAATCGACCTCGCTCGCCGCCATGATCGATCACCGAAACTCGATCCACCCCGGTCACATCATCACCGTGGAAGACCCGATCGAGTTCGTCCATCAGCATAAGAAATCGATCATCACCCAGCGCGAAGTCGGATTCGACACCATGAATTTCCAAAACGCGTTGAAAAACACGCTGCGCCAGGCGCCTGACGTCATCCTCATCGGCGAGGTCCGAGATACGGAGACGATGGAAGCGGCCATTACCTTCGCGGAAACCGGCCACCTGTGCATTGCGACCCTGCACTCGAACAACGCCAACCAGGCGATCGAGCGCATCATGAACTTCTTCCCAGTCGAGCGGCACGCGCAGATCTACTTGCAGCTCTCGCTGAACTTACGAGCCATTGTGTCCCAGCGGCTGATTCCATCCGTCGACGGCAGACGGGTGCCGGCCCTGGAAATCATGATGGATACGCCGCGCGTCAAGGATTTGATCAAGAAGGCCGAGGTCGACACGCTGAAGGAAGCCATGGAACAAGGCATCGAGGAAGGGTGCCAGACGTTCGATTACATCCTGTTCCAGCTCTACAAACAGAACAAGATCTCCCTCGAACAAGCGCTCATCAACGCGGACAGCGCCAATAACCTCCGCCTGAAAATCAAACTCGAAGGCCTCAAAGGCGACGAGGCGGTCAACGCCCTCCTCGATAAACAGCTGGGCGGGGTTGGAGGCGATGCCTTCAGAATTCAGGGTGGCGCGGCAGGGAACGTCACCCCGATCCGCAAACGCTCGTAACAGGTCGATGAAACGCGCCGCGTGGATCAACCAGGCGGCGCACTCTCCGTCTGCTGCTCCAGATACGCCGCGATCTTTTCCAACGCCAACGCGCTCAACTTCGATCCATACCATGCCGGCATGGTCCGTCCCGGATACCCAGGGGCGATAAACCGTTCCGGATCGAGCACCGACTCGACCACGTAATC